>CAZLSW010000001.1:0-108470 GCA_964562375.1 uncultured Muribaculaceae bacterium
GGCCTCGCGGTAAGAGTCGCTTAGCCTTATCTCAAATTTTTAACGAACTATTGATGTTAGTAAGTAGAGTTATTGTGTGCGAGTAGTATTCCTGTTAAGAAATACCCTGATAAAGCAGTGTGTTGAGATCTATCCTTGACGTGTTAAAAGCACTGTGGATTTCGGTACCGCAAAATTACATAAAATGTTGATATATTGCAACAATTTTAACATATTTTTCAATAGACAAACAGAAGTTTGCACATCAGAAGGATACATTTTGCTTCGGGTTTTCGGATGTCTATTGATTTGTCAACAAGGTGCTGGTACCCGAGACCTGGGTGAGTCGACTTCCAATGGCCCTGGTGTTCGGCATGCCGAACACCTAATGTAGCCCACTACCGTCATGAGCGTCAGCTCATGCGGTGGTGGGGCAATAGTCGATTTCATCAACCCATCCCTCTCCCCATCGGCTTGCCGATGGCCGACATTGGGGGTGTGATTACTCGCATGGGGGTGAATGCCCGTCCATATGCATTTTTACGGCCATCGGCAAGCCGATGGGGAGCGAGGTGGATGACATCCCCGCAATTAACCCCACCACCGCATGAGCTGACGCTCATGACGGTAGTGGGCTACAATAGGCGTTCGGCAGGCCGAACGCCATGAATATTATCCCATCACCCACCTTTTTAGTTGACTCCGCCAAACCGCCCCGTTGGGGCTGTGAATGGGAGGGTAGATGCAGTTCCCCTTAACCCCAGCACTCCCTCGTACCTCGGTCGTTATACGTTTTGTAACTTCAATAGTTCGTACGGGGTTATTGCCACCCTCGCCGCGTTGCGACTCCGAGGGGATATCCCATGCGGCTCACAAGCTAAACCGACCATAAGATGCTGGGAGAATGGCCATGCCCAAACACACAAATTTGCAGGTGTCCCCATATGGCGGTAGTGGGCTACAATATTACCCTACTCCCTATGGGTTATTGGGGGTCGACGTCGTAGTGGATGAGGAGGGAGCGGAAGGCGGGGTTGCGGTAGAGGCGCAGGCGCTCGTCCTGGAGGATCTGCTTGACGCGCGAGGGGGAGGCCTCGGTCTCCAGTTTTACCATGATTTTGCGGATGTAGAGCGACTGGACGCGTCCCACGGCGGGTTCGTCGGGGCCGAACACGCGGTTGCCCAACTGCTGAGCGAGGGCCTGGGCGTGGATGGCGGCCGCGTCGTCGACGGTGCGCGCGTCGCGATGGCGTAGATAGATGTAAATCACCCGGGCGAACGGCGGATAAAGATACCGCTGGCGCTCCCCTAATTCATGCTCGTAAAAACCTTGATAATCATGGGATTTCACGAATTGTAGGATGGGGTGGTCGGGCTGGTAGCTTTGAATTACAACGCGCCCTTGCTGGCCCTCTCGGCGCCCGGCGCGTCCTGCCACCTGCGACATCATGTTGAACGCGCGCTCCGAGGACCGGAAATCGGGAAAATTGATGAGCGCGTCGGCGTTCAAAACGGCCACAACCGACACCCCAGCGAAGTCCAATCCCTTTGTAACCATCTGAGTACCAACGAGTATATCGGCCTTGCGCTGCGAGAAGTCGTCGATGATGTTGTCGTAGGCGTCCTTGGCGCGGGTGGTGTCGAGGTCCATGCGCAGGATGCGGTATTGCGAGAAACGCTGCTCCACCTCGGCCTCCACGCGTTCGGTGCCGTAGCCCACGGTTTCGATGGCCGGCTCGTGGCACTGGGGGCAAACGGTAGGCACCGGGTAAAGGGCTCCGCAGTAGTGGCAAACGAGCTGATTTTGACGGCGATGGAATGTCAGCGACACGTCGCAGTGCTCGCATTTGGGGATGTAGGCGCAGGCCTTACAACGCGCCATGGGGGCGAATCCGCGGCGGTTGAGGAAGAAAATCGCCTGCTCTCCGTGGCCGAGAGCCTGTGAGGCGAGATCGACTGTGGTTTTGGCGAGCGAGCCCTCGGCTTGACCAGCCAGACGGGCTCGCTTGAGGTCGACAACTTCAATTTCGGGCAACTGCGCGTCGCCGTAGCGGTGGGTCATTTCCACCAGTCCCCAACGACCCGTTTTGGCTTTGTAATAGCTTTCCACTGAGGGAGTTGCGGAGCCAAGCAGGGTTTTTGCGGCGTGCATGGTGGCGAGGACGATGGCCGCGTCGCGAGCGTTGTAGCGCGGCGCCGGGTCGTATTGCTTGTAGCTGCTCTCATGCTCCTCGTCGACGATGACCAAGCCCAAGCGGGCAAATGGCAGGAACAGCGCCGAGCGAGCACCAATCACCACGCAAGGCTCGCCGCTGTCGAGCAATCGCTTCCAGATGTCAACGCGCTGATTATCGGTGAATTTGGAGTGGTAAATCACGACCCTTGAGCCGAACACGCGCTGCAACCGCTTGGTCAACTGTGTTGTAAGGGCGATTTCGGGCACAAGCATCAACGCCTGGTTGCCCTGGTCGAGCACATATTTTATTAGGTGCATGTAAAGCTCGGTCTTGCCCGACGACGTGACGCCGTGCAGCAGCGTAACCTGCTTGTCGAGGAAGGCGTGGTGAATCTCGTTCAGCGCCCGGGATTGGTCGGGAGTAAGGGCCGGAGGCTCTTTTACAGGGGCTCCGTCGTAGGCGAAACGGTTCACCTCCTTCTTGTAAGCCTCCACCAGGCCCTTTTTGGCCAGGGCGAGGAGGATTGTGGAGGTCATGCCTGTCTTTTCGAGCAATGACTCGCGGGTCACTTCCGACGGGGAGCCTCCAGGCCGTAGTGCGCCTGACATAGCGAGCAGGGATTGCAACATCTGCTCCTGCTTAGGTGCCCCCTTGGTGGCGTCAAACGCCGCATGCAACGCCTGTGGGTCGCGGGGGTTGAACAGCAGGCGCACCATCGCGATCTTGTGAGCCGTGTATCGCTCCACAATCTTCTCGGAAACCACCACCAATCCGCGCTCCAACAGCCGGGAGGCGATTTGGGGCACGGCGGTGAAACCGGTGGCCTTGACGATTGCGGCCACCGACATTTTCCCCTCTTGGTTGAGGTGGTGCAGCACAATCTGCTCGCGGTCGGTGAGCGATGCTTCCACGCCTTCCTGGGCGAGCGCCTCGTCATAGTCGGGGTTGAGCTCCAGGAAAGTCTCGCTCTCCACCTTCAATCCGGCGGGGATTGCAGCTTTGTAGACGTCGCCCAGCGAGGCCATGTAGTAATCCGACAGCCATTGCCAAAATTTCAGTTGGGGATGACGCACGATAGGCTTGTCGTCGAGCACCGAGAGTATCTCCTTGACTTGCACGCCTTTGGGCGGCTCCACGGCAAGGGCTGTGACGATGCCGGTGTAATGCTTGCGGGCACCGAAGGGCACGACCACGCGATGGCCCACGGTGACCTTTCCGGCCAGCGTCTCGGGCACGCGATAGGTGAACGTGGCGTTCAACGGCAGCGGCAGCACCACCTCAGCAAATTCACTCCTCTCCATCACAGCTTGTATTTTTTGCCGAGGTAGCGGCGGCGGAGGATTTTCCAGTGCTGGTGACGGGCCACGCGACGATGGTAGCGGGCATAGGCCTCCATGGCCTCCACGCTGGCGCGGTCAAACTCGCCGTCGGTAGCCATGGCATAGTGGGCGGCCAAGCGGGCGATGTCCTCAGGACACCAGAAGATGGCCTTGAACATCGACATAAGTTGGCGGTGGTCGCGCTGGTTGAAGGTGATGCGATTGAGGTCGACGTACTGGAAGTGGATCTTCCCGTCGTCGCCCTTTCCGTAAAGAATGTTGCCCGGGGAGAAGTCGCGTATCTGCACGCCCTTGGAGTGCAGGCGCGCCATCTCGCGACCCAGGGCGGCGATTATCTCGGGACCTTCCTCGGTGGTCTCCTTGTGGCGTATCGTGGGGAGGTCGACCTGCAGGGAGAAGTAGTAGCTCTCGGCGAGCCAGGGCGTGCGGTGCTCCACGTAAGCGATAGGCTCGGGCGTGCCGAAGCCGAGGCGCCGCAACTCCATGCCGTTGTGGAACGAGCGATAGGCTTTGCTTTTGCGCAGGGTGACGTAGACGATGTGGTTGGGGAACTTGGGCACGTGGAATCGCTTGATGTTGATTTTGAGTCCGTCGCGCTCCACCCATCCAAGGCGGTTGCGGCGGTCGTAGATGATGTGCAAGTCGTCGGGGAGGCCATTCTCGGCCACCTCGCGCACAAAGCCCTCCAGGGCCTTGTACTTGGGGTTGATTTCCACGCGCAGGCTCATTGTGGCTTGTGGGTGTTATTGTGGCGTAAAATGCGGCGTGCCAAGCCGTAGGACATCACCGCCGAGCGGAATGCCTGGGCCGATATCGCCCTGCCGGGAGCGCCGTCGAGGAAACCGCCCTTCACCACATAGCTGTTGAAGAACTGGCGCGCGCCCTCGATATAAGGGGTGAAAGGGCTGACGCGCTCCTGGGAGGCGGCGATCACGCGGCCTTGCATAGCGGCTTGGAGCGACTGCGTGCGGCGGTATTCGTCGGGGCAGGAGCAACGGTAGTGGAGGATGTCGCCTTGGAGCATGCACGGGCGCACGGAGTTGGGGAAAATCACCTTTTCGGCCACGTCGCGCAGGTCCCACGACGCGTAGGATTTGTCGAAGAGGCGCGTCTGCACGTCGGGGTACCATCCCGAGTGCCTCACCGGCTCGCCGCAAAAGAAATTGAGTCGCGACATCGCGTAGACGCGGTGGGTGAATCCCTCCTGTTTGAGGGCGATCAGGGATTGGCGCAAGGCTGGCGACAGCACCTCGTCGGCGTCGATTGACAGCACGTAGCGATGGGTGGTGAGCGACGTGGCGTACTGGCGTTGCGCGCCGTAGCCATGGAAGCGACGTTGCGTCACGCGGCAACCGTGGCTGCGGCAAATCTCGGCTGTGGCGTCGGACGAAAACGAGTCGATGACCACAATCTCGTCGGCTACCCCCTCAAGGGAGCGCAGGCACTGCTCGATGCGGCTTTCCTCGTTGCGCGTGATTATGGTGGCTGAGATTTTCTCCATGGTAACGCGAAGGTAGGAAAAATGCCGCGTGTGACCAAAATTTTTTATCGGCGCATGCCGGGAGGTGGGCCACCGGGACCGCGGCGACGGCCAGTGTCGCGCATCTCAGGCTCGTTGCCCTTGCCGAACGAGTTGAATCGGTAGCTGAGCGTGGCCATGAAGTAGCGCGTAAGCGAGTTGTAGCGGGTGTCGTCGATATAGTTGGCGGTGACAGTACGGCTGACGTTGTTCTTTTGCTGGAGCAGGTCGTAGACTTTGACAGTGAATGTAGCAGCCTGATTCTTAAGGAATTGGTAAGATATGGAGGCATTCCACATCCAATAGTTGGAGTTGTATCCCGAGGCGTAACCCGAGGTGCCGGTGTAGGTGACATCGGTGGCGAGAACAATGCCCCAGGGGGAGTACCAGGTGCCGTTGAATGTGCCTCCATAGCCTTGGATGGTTTGTTGGGAGGTTGTGGAGACTGAAGCCCAGGTCTTCTGCACCATGTAGTTGGGGCGCAGCTCCAGCTCGAGGTTGTCGGGACGGAAAGCGATGCCGGGCGACTCGTGTACGCTCCAGGTGGTAGTGGTGTTGCGGTCGCCGTTGTTGAAACCTACCGAGTGGTTGATGTTGGTGAAGATATGGTTGGACACCTGCCACGTCTTGCGGCGCAAAGGCTGGGAGAACATGTTCATTACACGGAGCGACCACACGCCGTTGACATTGGCGTAAGTGGTGACTTGGCCACCGGTGAGTGAGTTGTAGGTGGTGCGCGAGACGATGGAGTTTTGTACCACTTGGGCGTCGGCCATCAACATGATGGAACGCTGGTGCTCGGCGTTGTAGTCCTGGAAACGCAGGCGCAGGTAATGGGTGAACGTGGGGTCGAGGTCGGGATTACCAACAACCACGCGCAGGGGGTTGGAGTAGTCGGCCACGGGTTGCAACTGGGTCATCGACGGCTGCGACGAGCGTCCGCGGTAGTTGAGCATAATCGAGCGACTCTTTCCCATCTTGTAACGGTAGCGCAGGAACGGGGCGAAGTTCCACACCCAGCGCTCGGGGATGTTCTTGGCCTCGTTGATAAGGTCGCGCGACTTGGACATTGAGGGCACGAGCGACAGGCCGGCGTCCAAGGTGTGGGTTTTGGTCACCCACTTGAAGCCTACGCGTATGTCCTGGGTGAAAAACTCGTTGCGGAAGCGGTTGCTCAGCGAGTCGACCTGCTCCATCTCGGGGAGTACTATAGGCTCGTAGAGGGGGCCGTTGGGCCATTCCAAGGGATGCTCGTAGGTGATTTTGTCGGCGTTGTTCCAGCGGTATTGGAATTGGTAGCTAAGGGTGAGGAACAGGCCTTTTTTGAGATTCAACGGCTCGGTCCAAGTGGCTCGTGCGCGGATAAGGTTGCTCCACGTGTGGTCGTCGCCGTATTGGTCGTAGGCGTCAATCGAGTCGTTGAACAGGTAGAACGTGTTGTGGGAATAGGTGTTGGCCTTCTCGCGCACGTTGGAGTACTCGTAGCGCACGTTTAACGAGTAGCTACGCCCGGGATGGCTCTTGAAGTTGTGGTTGAACGTCAATTCGCCACCCATCTCCCAGGAGTTGCCGCGGGAGTCGTTGGTGTTGAATGAGCGGGTGACGGGGACGCGCAGGCCCGAGATGTTGAGGGTGGAGTCGAGGCTCTCCGAATCGTTGTGGTTGAACGAGAACCGGGGGCGGAAGTCAAACGTGTTGAACGAGTCGGGCTTCCACTCTATGCGGAAGTCGGCACGCAAGTTGTGACCACGGTCGCGGGCCTTGGAGCCGGAGTTGCTGTACGACGAGGAGTCGTTGAACAGGTACTCGCGGTTTTGCAATTTACGGGTGTCGCGGTCGGTGTGGGAGTACATCACGTCGCCACCGAAGCGTATAATCTCCTCCTTGCCCACATTGAAGTTGAAGCCGAGGGTTTGGGAAGTGTTGATGCCCTGGTCGCCACCGAATCGGCGGAATCGGGAGCCGTTGCTGTCGGTGAAACCCAAGTCGTTGGTGTTGTTGGCGCCGCCAAGGAATGTGAACTGGTTGCCGTTCTGGAATCGGTTGATGTTGAAGCCCACCTGGTAGCGGTCGTCGGTGCCGTAACCGGCCTCAACGTTGCCGAACCAACCGTTCTTCATGTCTTTTTTGACGGTGAGGTTGATCACTGTCTCGTCCTCGCCGTCGTCGACGCCGGTCAAGCGGGCGAGATCGCTCTTGCGATCAACCACTTGGAGCTTGTCAACCATGTCGACGGGGAGGTTTTTGGAGGCCACCTTGGGGTCGTCGGAGAAAAATTCGCGGCCGTCCACCAATATCTTTGTCACCTCCTTGCCGTTGGCGGTGATTTTGCCCTCCGAGTCGACCTCCACGCCAGGCAGGCGTTTCAGCAGGTCCTCAACCACGGCGTTGGGCTGAGTCTTGTAGGAGTCGGCGTTGTATTCGATGGTGTCCTCCATCACCTTCACGGGGGTCTTGACGGCGGTCACGGTGGCCTCTTTCAGGAGTACGGATGATTCACCCAAGGCGATTTTGCCCAATCGTAAAGCCTTGTCGCCCACGGTAATATCGGTGTATTTTGTGGTATAGCCAATATAGGAAGCGGCGAGAATGTATTTGCCGGCTTTTACCTCTTGGAGGCGAAATTGGCCGTCCATGTTGGAAGCGGTGCCCTTGACGTAGGAGGAGTCGCGGGCGGCAAGCAGGCGCACGGTTGCCTCGGGCAACGCCTCGCCGGTTTCGTCAACTATGGTGCCGCTGATGGTGGTGGCTTGCAAGCCTAAAGCCATGACTGCGGCTAATATGATGAAAATCAGTTTATGTGGCATATTGTGATGGGTTCTTGGAAGTATTGACTTCGCTCTTGGCGAAAGGTTTAGCTGAATTTTGGCTTTAATAGTTGATTGCGGAATTTCTCTATAAAAACGTATCTTGGTTTAACATTTATTTGTGGATTTTCCGGGGTCCCCTACCCTCTTGCACCACAATGTACATTCCTTGCGGAAGGGATTGAAGGGAGGAGCCTACGCGTCGCCCCTGCAGGTCGTAGACGTCGTAGGGAGCCGTATAGTCGATGGCGTCATTGGTTATATCCTTGACGGCCAAGAAGTCGCAATCGGAGGTTTGGCCAAACTCACGCCACACGGGAGCGGCCTCGTAGGTGGTGAGGGCGTTTTCCCAAACGAGCAGCGTGGCCTCCTGGAGCACGCGGTTCTCGAACCCGCAGCCATTGGACATCAGCGACACCTCAACGGGGGTGAACGTGGGAGGTATCACGTTGCTACAGTACACATTACGCAATCCCCAGCAGTAGGCGAAGGCGTCCTCGGCAATCTCCTCCACATTGTCGCGGAGTATTACATCTTGAAGAACCGTGCAGTGGTCGAAGGCGCCTTGGCCGATGGAGCGCAAACCCATGCCAAGGGGAACACTCTGCAGGGCTGTGCAACCGGCGAAGGCTCCCTCGCCGATTTCGGTCATGCCGTCGGGGAAGTCCAATCCTTGTAGATTGGAGCAGGAGTGGAAGGCGTAGCGGGGTATTTCGGCGAGGTTGCTACCCATCTTAACCCAAAACATTGAGCTACAGTTCATAAACGAGCGCTCGCCGATGGTGAGGAGCGACTCGGGGAAGTCGGCCCCTCGCAAGGCTTTACAGCCAGCGAATGCCTCATAACCAATGCTTTCCACCCCCTCTTGCACGGGGAATTCCGTCATGGCGATGCAGCGGTAGAACGCGCGGTCGCCGATAGTGGTGATAGTGGCCGGAAGGGCGATATCGCTCAGGGCGCCGCAGTCGTTGAATGTGTTGTCCTTCAGCTCGGTAATCGGGGCGAGAATCTCTACTTTCGACAGGTAATGACAGCCCTCGAAGAGCCCCGAGCCCAAGGTAACCACCGAGGCGGGAATGCTCATTTGCTTGACGCCGGTGTAGGCCAAAGCGTACTCGCCCAACGACTCCACGCCGTGCTGTATATCAATTTCGGTCAATGCGTTACAACCGTAGAAAGCACTGTCGCCAATCTCTATTACCGTGACGGGGACGTCAACCTTCTCCAGCACCACGCACTGCTCGAACGCGCAGCGCTCTATCCGTGAAATCCGTGAGGAATTGGTGGCTGTAACCAGGAATTCACAGTCGGCGAACGCCTGCTCGCCCATTTCCAGCAACGATGCGGGGAGATCGACAGCGGTAATAGCCGATGATTTAAACGCCTGGTTGCCAATTCGTTGAAGTTGGTCGTTGAGGGTAATTGTGGCAAGCTTGGTGCAACGCATGAACGCGCGGTCGCCAATCTCGGTGAGCTGGGCCGGTGCCTCGAAAGTTTTTAGGTACACGCAATCCTCGAATACGCTGGAGCCGATCTTGGCAAGCTCGGCGGGGAGAGTGAGCTGGTTGAGGCGCGAACAGCCATAAAAGAGGGAATCGGCAAGCTCCGACACGCCGCTTTGGATATTTACGCGCCTGAGGCTCTCGCACCCCTGCATGGCGTTGGGGCCGATGTAGGTGACGGTCGAGGGAAAGTCGAGGGAGGTAATCCACAAGCACCCCGAAAAGGCGTGGTGACCCACCGAGCGCAGGGCCGACGGCATGGCGACTGTGGTGATTTTCGCGCAGTCCTTGAGGGCGTTGTCGGCCAGGGCCACTACCGAGTAGGTGGTATTGCCATTGGTAACCGTCGAGGGGATAGAGAGGGAGTAGGAATGGTTTTTGTTAACCAATCCTGCCAGTTCTACTTCGTTGTCGCTCAGGATGTTGTAGTAGAAACCGTTGTTTGTTATATCGTAAGCCCACAAGGCCTTGGGGGCCAGCAATGCGAGCGTAAATATTGCAAAAAATGAGAGTAAGCGATTCATCTCCGCGAAGATAAGCAAATTTCCCCAAGCCGTGGCCACTCCCTTACTTAAATTTACTTAAGCCCACGCACCACGCGTGATATGGCCGTCCAAGGCCTAACCCAAAATTCCACCCAATTTCTATTAAATAATGTTAAAATGGGGGGGGGTAAAATTGCGTGGGTTGCAACTATCATCTAATTTTGCAATGTTAAACACGTGAGCTGGTACCGAAAAACACGGTTACAACACACAGGTGCTAACACACACTTAAAAATCACACTTAAACAACCCAATAAACCCAAATCATTATGAAGAAAACATTCTTCGCGGCCCTCGCCGCATTGGCTATGTCGGCCGGACTGGTTTCCTGTTCCAGCGACGAGCCCGTCAACGGCTCTCAGAACGGCCAGGAAGTGGCCGTGACCGTCACCGCAACTCTTCCTAGCAACATCCAATCGCGTGCCTTCAGCGACGGCGAAAAGGCCCTCGACATGTACTACGCGGTTTACGAGGAGGGCGTCACCGAGCCTATCATCTCGTTGACCAAGCACACCCAGCAGTTCAGCGGCCTGCAGAACTCCCTTACCCTCCACCTCGTTACCGGCAAAACCTACAACGTGGTGTTCTGGGCACAATCCCCCAACGCTGGTGATTACTTCACCCTCGACACCGACAACTCAACCGTCACCGTCAACTACGATAAGATCAAGAACTTGAACGTAGAGGACGTCGACGCTTTCTTCACCCATAAGTCGGTTGAGGTAAAGGGCGCAGCCACCATTACCGCCGAGCTCAAGCGCCCCTTCGCTCAGATCAACGTGGGCACCAGCGACATCAACGAGGCTGGTCTGAAGTCCAAGCAGATTTCCGCAACCATGACCGTGGGCTCGGTGTACAGCCAGTTTGACCTCAAGAGCGGTGACGTAATCGGCAACACCTCCTCGGTTGACTTCAAGGAGACCCTCCGCCCCAACCAGGGCAAGGAGACCACCGATGCCGACTACGAGCAGTTCCCCGTGGGCAACCTCGGCCAATACGAGTACCTGGCCATGGCCTACGTGCTCATGTCGCCCGACAAGATCACCACCGACGTTGATCTCACCTTCTACGACAACGGCACCAAGTTCCACGAGCTGAGCGTGCCTGGCGCACCCGTGCAGCGCAACTACCGCACCAACATCTTCGGCGCACTGCTCACCTCCGACATCGACTTCACCATCACCATCAACCCCGATTACGACGGCGACCACATCCCCAACGAGTTCGAGGTCACCCCCAGCAACCTGGTTTCGACGCTCCAATCCGTAACCGAGGATGCAATCTTATACCTATCGGAAGGTAAGTATACTCTTGCAACTGGAGCTGGCGGCACTGTACAGTCGACCTTCAAGTGGAGCTCTAACTGGGATGACATTGTTCTTGAGCACGAAGCTATGGATTGCGCTCCTACTTACTCTAACCTGAAAGAGGGCATTACCATTACCCTCGTTGGTGACGGAACTGACAAGACCGCTATCCTTATGAGCGACGGCCAATATGGTGTACCTGCTGGCTCAATCAATGGTTCAATCCGTGTAAACGGCGCCAACATCGTTCTTAAGAACATGCTCGTGGTACAACGCGGTTACACCATCTGCGACGCCACCGATCTCACCTATGACGGCTGTGAAATCTGGGGTACTGTAATGGCACACTCTGAGACCGTTAACTTCAAAAACTGCTCGTTCTGGTATGTAGAACGTACCAAAACCGATCTTGGCCTCTCTATCCAGGCTAACCAGGAGCGTCCTCTTATGTATAACAACTATGCTCGCTACATCAACTTCGACAACTGCGAGTTCCATGCAAGCCAAAATAAGGCTCTCCAATTCTACGCTGCTGAACGTCGTTACGTGATACAAGACATCACCGCTAAGAATTGTACCCTGTATGGCGGCGACTACAAAACCAAGCTCACCGCAGACGACAGTTGGCGCTCGTTCTTCGAACTCCATACAGATGATAACTACTATCTCCACGGAACTCTTACTCTTACCGACTGCAAGATTGATTCTGCCTATGAATCTTATTGGCCAGGTGGTGTTTGGGCTATGAACAAAACCTATAACAACTTCTTCACTGTAGTTGTTGACGGTACCCAGGTAAACACCGCGGATTACACCGAAGGAAAGGATAATCCCTGGAACAATAAGCTTTGGAAATAATTTGTCGAATTAGGGTGACCCCTTTGTGAGGGGAAGCCTCCAAAATAAAAGGTCCACTCGGGCCGATTAACACACACCTCCAAGCCCCGCCCGGCACCCGCCGCGGCGGGGCTTTCCCATTAGGGGAGCCGGCTCTCGCCAGCCATCCTCAAACAAGGAGCGTGGACGCCCCCGCCACCATAAGTAGGAAGTCCCGCCGTGCCGGCGGGACAGTCCACCCTGTCGGGCCGACACGGCCCGACCTCCTACTGCGGTGGTATACGTGATTTTTTGCACGCGGACTTGCGCAGACTAACGCAGACTTTCCTTGACGCGAAGCTTCTGCGAAAGTCTGCGCCCGTCTGCGTGATTTTTTGCACGCGGACTTTCGCAGACTAACGCAGACTTTCCATGGCGCGAAGCTTCTGCGGAAGTCCACGCTCGTCTGCGTGATTTTTTGCACGCAGACTTTCGCAGACTAACGCAGACTTTCCTTGACGCGAAGCTTCTGCGCTCGTCTGCGTGATTTTTTTGCACGCGGGATCACGAGCGGGCCTGGCGGAGCCTGGCCGGGAAAGTAGCCCCCACCGCAGCGCTGGCGGAGCCTGCGCAAGGTGGGGGTAATGGTCAGCCGAGAGTCATCCGGGGTATTTGAGCTTTCGCGAGCGAAGCGAGGGAGCCGTTAGGCCGAAAGCGAATGATGCCATCAACCAGAATTTTGGGGATTCACGATTGGCCTTGCGGCTCCCTCGCTGCGCTCGCAATCGTTCAAATACATTATGTGCCGTCAACGCTTCTATACCCCTAGCTTGTGCAGGCTCCGCCAGCACTGCGCTAGGGGCTACTATCCCGGCCAGGCTCCGCCAGGCCCGTTGTCGCCTACCCCGCTGAAGACGATTAGCACGCTGACTATTTTAACGCAAGGCTTCTGCGGTGGTATACGTGATTTTTTGCACGCAGACTTTCGCAGACTAACGCAGACTGGGGTGGCGCAAAGCTTCTGCGCCCGTCTGCGTGATTTTTTCCACGCGGACTTGCGCAGACTAACGCAGACTTTCCTTGACGCGAAGCTTCTGCGGAAGTCTGCGCCCGTCTGCGTGATTTTTTGCACGCGGGATCACGAGCGGGCCTGGCGGAGCCTGGCCGGGAAAGTAGCCCCCACCGCAGCGCTGGCGGAGCCTGCGCAAGGTGGGGGTAAAGGTCAGCCGAGAAACAACAGAGGTATTTGAGCTTTCGCGAGCGAAGCGAGGGAGCCGTTAGGCCGAAAGCGAATGATGCCATCAACCAGAATTTTGGGGATTCACGATTGGCCTTGCGGCTCCCTCGCTGCGCTCGCAATCGTTCAAATACATTATGTGCCGTCAACGCTTCTATACCCCTAGCTTGTGCAGGCTCCGCCAGCACTGCGCTAGGGGCTACTATCCCGGCCAGGCTCCGCCAGGCCCGTTGTCCCCTACCCTCGCTGAATGATTTTTGCATGCAGAGGAGCGCAAAGGGACCGGTTGCATGAGCGTCCGCGCGGTCGTAGGGGGTTACCAGGGGATGATGCCGTCGAAGATGTTGACGCGGGGCGCGGCCGGGTGGACCGAGGCGATGTAGAGGCCGATGGCGCGGGTCATCAGCACGTCGTCGTGGTGGCCCGCGCGGGCTCCATAGCTGCCGTTGGGAAATTGCTGGAATACAGCCATCTCGTCGCAGGCGAGGTGGGAGCGCTCGACGTAGGTGCCCTCACGCAGGCGAGCGATCAGCTCTTGGATTACGGCCTGCTTGGTGGCGCGGTTGGTGTGGAATCCGGGCCGCAGGGCGCCCTCCAGGCGCGAGTCCTCCCCGCGGTGGTAGAGGTTGGGGTAATGCATGGCCAGGCGTGAGAGGATGAACATAGAGCCGTCGTCGGCGGTGTTCTCGCTTTCGAGTGTGTTGCTTTCGATCACGAGCAAGGCGTCGCCATAGTAGGTGGCGATTTGGGCGCTCTTCCAGGCAAGTAGGTCGTGGTCGATATGTCCGCGCCACTGCGCGACCACCTCGGGGCACTCGGTGGTGACATCGAGCACTGCGATAACGCTCCAGTCGGCCTTGTCCGACCGGCCACCGATGTCGACGGCCACGAGGTAGTCTTTTTTCTTGTCGGGCTTAGCCCAAATCTCCAACAAGCCATGGCTGTCCTCGGTAAACTTCACCTTATCAAGGGCTGACGGACCCCATTGGGTTGTGCCACTGATTTCGCCAAGGATTGGCTGCCTGCAGCCTTTGCGAAGATTCTCAATATGAGCGTTGGGGAATACGTTGCACCCCGACATTGCGAACGCCTCGACGTCGTTGCTGGGGTACTCGGCTCGGAACGCGTCTTGGCTGGCCATCTCGCGGCGCTTGTTGTGGTACCAGGCTATCTGTTCGAGGTCGAGACCGTCGTCCCAGAGGTCGCGCTCGTAGGGGTCCATCTGGGCGTATAGCTCCTCGGCCTTGGAGCGGTCGACCGTTGTGCGGTAGATCTCGATCTCGTGCCAGGGGACGAAAACGGCGTGTTTGTCGCTTTTGCCGAGCTTGGCGCGCATCCACTCGGTGTGGAAATAGTTGCCTACGCCGTTGGCGGTCGACTCCATGACGATCAGAGTGCCGGGAACGGAGTTGATGGCGCCGCAGACGGCCCGCACGTAGTCCTCGGGGCTTTTCGAGGGTGTGTCGGCCCAGAAAGCGACCTCCGAGAGGTGCGCCATGGCATAATCGGCGCCGCGGAGGGCGTCGTGGTTCTCGCTCGACGACACTGTGACGCGGCATCCGCGACCTTGGATCTCGCGGATGTTGGTAGAGCGCTCAAACGGTGCAAACTTGGGGTCGACCTCGCCGGTCCATAGCTCCTTGGGATAGGAGGCAAGCACTTTGGAGTACATGCCCAGGATGTTGGCCGAGGCCTGCTTGACGTGGGCGCAGATGAGCGAGTGCCAGTTGTTGTACAGGCAGCATTGCATCCAGGCCATGTAGATCAGGACGAAGGTTGATCCGCCCCATTGACGCGCCTTAAGCATGATGACACGGATGGGACGCTGGGCCAGACGGTCGGCCTCGAGGATAGCCAGGACGCGGCGCTGTGGCGCGTTGAGGACGAAGGGGATGTCGCGTGCCGACGACTTGTCCTTGATTTTGACGCAGCGGACGCACCAATACTCGAAATCGTATCGGCACCGGAGCTGCTCCCAGTCGGTTTGGCGCAGCGACGGGGAGTAGTCGGCGGATCGGGTCATAGCCGCCGGAATGAGAATCGGCTGGTCGTTCCAGTCGACGCTCACCTCCACACGGTCGCCGGTGCAGCCGATTCCGAGCCACGGGTCGTAATTGGTGGCAAGGTGTCGCTCACGACGGGCGAGATGCTCTTGCCATATTTGGTCAAATTCTTGATTCATAGTAGATTAATCTTACGGAACAGGAAATCGGGAGATACGCGGGCCTCGATGCTGACGGTAGCCCAGCCGCGGAAGGGGGCGGTTACGGGGTAGTAAAGTGGGGCGTTGACCTCGCTGTCGATGTCGAGGCGCAGCAGGGGCAGGGAGCCGTCGGGTTGCTGCCCGTTGTCGAGGCTGAGTGTGATAGAGCCTTGGAAGAGGGAGGCGGCGAGGTCGAAATTGGCGGCTCTAATGGGCGTGGAGAGGGGAATGCGGGCTTGCCAGAGGATTGGGATAGTGTCGGTGCCGTCGTCGGGTGTGACGCGGGTGAAGGACAACGAATCGGGGGAGAGGAGAGAGGTGACTGATTTTTGCGTGGTGATCAGGAGTGGATTTTTAAAGGAAGGAAGGGCTACCGGAGGAGTCGCATAGGCGGTGATGGCAGCTGAGGGCACAGCCCCCTCCCAGGATGTGCTGACGCAGGAAAGAGGGGTGGAGCGGTTGCCGGAGACGGAGAAGAGTGTGACGGTATCGGAGATGGCGTAGACGGCCGAGTCGGTCCAGACGACTTGCTGGGGGGTGGATACGGGCAATTGGGAGATGCGGTTGGCTCCCGAGAGGGTTCGGGTGGTACCCACGCCGATTGCGGTGACTCCGAATCGGGAGAATGCGTAAAAATGGCTTTTACCGTAATCCCAGGAAGAGGAGCTACGGGCTGCCGGGGTCAAGGCCGAGATGGCGCAAGGCGCAGCCAGAAGCGCGCTGATGGGCTCCAGGGGGTTACTGGCAAGGGTATTGAAGACGACGCCATCGTGGCAAGTGGCGACGCGCTGCTCAGCGGGAATAAGATAGACGCTGGCGGTAGTGGAGGGTAGCCAGGGCTCGAGCGAGGGGTGGATATAATAGGATGCGCGGCCGGCGTCGTCGGGAGTGAGTGGGAGGGTTTGCTTGAGTATGGTGCCTTCGCTGTTGAGGATTGCGATGGTCATTTGGGTGGCGTCGGGCGAGGGGTAACTGAGGATTGGGGAGAGAGCAAGTGGGGCCAGGGAGGAGCCTTGTCCCGACCAAACCACCTTTTCGGAGCCGTCACTTAGAGCGACCTGAGCATAGGCGTGCCAGGCCCCAATTCCGCGGGAAGTAGCCATGGCGGTGAGGGGGAAACCTTCGTAGCGCACCGGGGTGGGATTGGCCACAAGCACGGTGTCGCCGTTGAGGGCGCAAGCGGTTGCGGTAAAGCGATGAGGCTCAGAGCAGTTGCGAGCCACAACAGCGGTGTAGCCCGTAGCTTGAGACACCTTTTTGGACAATGCCTTGGTGAGGGCTTCACGCTCCTGCTGGGGGTCCTGGGTAGAGATGTTGACTGTGATCAATTTGCCTGCCATCTCGTCGCTGAGCGCCTTGATGGAGCGGGTTGTCAAAAGCGAGTCAAGGCGGCTAAGCGATTGCCACACAACGGCTTGGCGTTGCAACTCGCCGCCGCGATCGGTGGCCACTCCGGGAAGGGCGCAGGTGATGGTGGAACTGGTGCCTGTGGAGTCGGCCAGGACGCTGCCGTTGAGCGACGCGGCGTAGTCGAGGATGTGGAGGGGCGTTGACGTCTGCACCTCAAGGCCCCAAATATGCTTCTGCCAACCGTCGGGAAGGGTGTCGGGGATACGCACGCCGATGTTGTAGGCGGACGCTTGAATAGCGGTCACGGCTCGCGTGGCGGCGGTGACGTTGGCCGAGATCTCAAGCGCGTCGGTCAACTGGAATTGTCCCAAAAGGACTGTTGGGCCGGTAAATTTGACGTTGAAATATTCGTCGATGAGGCGAATTCGGGCAAGTACGGGTTGGATCATGTATCCGTCTGCTCGGGCCTTTTCGGCCAGGGAGTGGTAGGTGGAGAGGAGGTCGTTGCGGAGCGACTGAGCGTCGGCTTTCGAGAGGCTACCGGTGCCGTGGAGATAGCTGCCGGTAAGTGTGCCCTCGGGGATAAGCGCATTATAGACGGTGGTATCGACCACCTCGAGGGAGAAGGCCGGGGGCTGAGTCATCTCCTCGAGGATGGTCCAGGAGCCATCGGAGTTGACCACTCGCGTGGAGCCTTGGGAGGTGAATACGAGGAGCTCGGAGGCCGAGAGGGCGACAGCCGATGTAGGCTCGTTGCTGAGCAGGCCCACTGATTGGTATTCGCCGGTGGCGAGGTTAACGATATAGAGCGACAGACCGCTGTGGATCAACGACATTTGGCCGTCGTCGGTGGCGAATGCTGTGAGGCGCGTGCCGAATTGGGCGTCCTTCGAAGGCTCGTATTGGAGGGGAACGAGAGCGCCGTTGGCTGGGTTAATGACCAGGTTTTGGCAGTCGTCGACTGTGGGTGCGCTGTTTTTTGCTTGCTTCAGCGATGGAAGCTGGGCAAGAAAAGAAATTTCGGTGTTTTTCATTGCGTTTTTTAGCGCAAAGTAAACACCGAAATTTGGTAGTGGTTATGTCATTTTCACCATTAGTGGTGATTTCTACACGCCGAGGATGCGTGGGGGCGCCTATGAGGGCCGTCCAAAGGGATTAGTGGAGGACGGTGATTGAGTGGCGGGGGGTGGATGAGTAGCGGAGGCCGGCGTTGAGGGTGGCGTAGGCTTGGTACTGGCCGTTGGCTACGTCGTTACCGTTGGCGTCACGGAGGTCCCAGGTGAATGGGAAGGTGACGTTGTCGCGGGTGTATACGGTGTTGCCGTGCATGTCCTCGATAACGAGGCGTCCCGTGGGGGTGTCGCTGAAGTCGTGCTGGAGGTCGATCTCGATGCTTTCGCGCACGATGTTGTTGTCGGCGACGAGGGTGGAGGTGACTTCGCGGTTAACGACTTGGAACGCGATTGTGCGCGTGGCGAGGTTGCCGAAGTTGTCGGCGACCTTAAGGGCGAGGGTGTGACGGCCGTCCACCAATCCGCTGATGGGATAGGAGAGGGTGTAGGAGCCGTCGGCCTGCGACATGAGGGCTGAGCGCACGGTGGCGTAGGAGGTGGAGCCGTCGAGGACAAGGGCGGTAACGCCGCCGATAGCGGCAGAGGCGTTGTTAATGCCCGAGAGGCCGGGCTGGATGGTGGCGTATACCATCACGTCGGTGCCCACTGCTTGGCCGTCAACGAAGGCTGGCTCGTCGAGGTACATTTCGGTGATTTCGGGAGCCGAGGGGTTGGAGATGGCCTGGGAGGAGTCGTATTGACCGATAGTCACGTAGGAGTAGTAACCCGAGCCATAGTCGAGGTCCTGGTCGCGAGCGGCGAAGAGGGATATACGAGTCGTCTGCTCGGGACGGTCGGCCAGGGGCACGGTGAATTGGATTTCAAATTCGCCGTTGGTGACTGTAGTGGTCTCTTCGGTGAGGAGGTATTCGTCCATGTACACTTGGCGTGACGAAGACCCTGATCCGTCCTTGATGACGGTGGTGAGGTATTGGGGGGCGTCGAACACCGAAAGGGTCACCTGGCCGTTGAAGGAAGCGTCCTTTGTGCCGTCGCTGGCAGCGATGTAGCCCTTGATGACGTTGGAGGCCAGAGGCATGAGGATGGCATTCTCGGCGGGGACGTCTTCGGTGACGTCCTTGCCGTTGATTTCGGTGGCGATCACCTTGTATCCGGAGGCGTAGATGGGGAGAGCCGGGTCGCCGCCGTAGTTGTAGCAGAGGGTGTTGATCTGGTCGGAGTAGTTGTTGTTACCGATGACGTGGTTGCGGGCGTTTTTCCAGGCCTCACCGATGGATGTGCCGGGGGTAGCGTCGAAGTAGTATTTAGCCATCAGGGAGTCGACCTGCTGGTTGGAGTCGGCGTAAACCGAGCGGCAAGCGCCGATAGTGGCGATAGAGCCGCCGTTCTCCTTATAAATAAGTTTCTCGCCGATACCGCTGTCTTGGCGGTCGAAGGAGAATGCGTCGCAAGTGCCGAGCATCCACACCGGGGGCTCCATGTAGGTGCTGTTGGCCACCTGGTCGCGGTCCCAGATCCACTCGGCGGTGAATCCACGGGGCTGGCCGTGGCCGATGTAGCAGATGTAGGAGATGCCCTGAGAGAGGCTGTTTTTGATCATGTTACGAGCCTCGATGGCTTTTGTGCCATCCCAGGGGTAAAGGTTGTTGTAGGCCTTGGTGACGGTAACCTCGGGGTGGGTTTTCTTGATGAGGAGGTCGGAGATGTACTCGGCCTGGAGCTCATGCTTGTTGTAGTCGCCGTCGTCGGCAAAGAATAGAGCGCGGTGACGGTTGGGCAACTTGGGGGGATTGGCGAGGTAGTAAACAGCCTTGTCGACCGAGGCTTCGATATCCTTGGGGTCGGTGGCGGGGATACGACCTACGGCGATGTCGGTTTTGGTCTTATAGAGAGTGGAGAGGGAGAAAATGTCGCTGAGCATGCCGAAGTAGGCGTCGGCGCAGTAGTTGGTTGAGCTGCAGTTGGCCGTGCCCCAGTCCTCGGTTTCGTAGGTGAGGAGGTAGTCGTCGGTTGGGTGGATGTGCCCGCAGTTGTCGTAGCTACCGGCACCGAAAAGGAGGAGATAACGGAACTTGGAGCTGTCGCGGTCGAAGTACATTTTAGCTGCTCGGCGGTAGGCGTGGGCCGAGGGGGTACCTGAGGAGAATTCGTTGAAGATTTGGTCCTGGGTGGCCACGACGACTGTCAAGCCCTGGTAGTCGCGGTGGGCTTGAGCGAGGCGCTCGGCGGCGTCCTTGGTGTAGGAGTTGCAGATGATGAGGAAGTCGGGGTTGGCCTCGCCGTGGAGATTCTGGTTAGGCACAGCGCCAACGACTTCGGGGGTGGGGAATTTGTCGCCGTCGGTGTCAACGACCACGGTGTACATAGTGGGGTAGGCGCTGGATGTGTAGGCCATGTCGGGGGAGAAAGAGAAACCGTCGGCATCGTCGGTGGCCGTGATGGAATGGGGACGGATGTCGGTGACATCGGTCACGTTCCACACGGCGTAGTGAGAGATGTCGCTACCGGTACCGGATACAACCACGCGGCTCAAGGAGCTGAGGGAGCGGAAGTTCATAGCTCGCCAGGAGTCGTCGGCGAGACGGTTGGGGCGGTAGTATAACATATATAAATAATGTATACCGGCGAAAGTGCAGTTGGTAGTCGACGAGGGGAAGATCTTGAAAGTGTAGTCGTTGGAGCCCTCGGAACGGGGGTAGAATTTTTGGTAACCGCTGGCCCGGGAGTAGTAGATTGAACCGGCGGAAACCTGGTCGGCGTTGTTGTTGACGCCGGTGGCGACTGTGAGGTCGCTGGGGCAAGTTACGGCGAAGGTAGGACGCGAGGCGTTGGTGCGGAGAGCGCCAACGTAGCTGAGGTGGGCCTTCTGGGTGGGGTCCGGATCGTTGAGGGTGAATGTGAAACGACGATCGGGGGTGTTGAGAAGGTCGGTGGTGAAGAAGAACGCGCCGCCCTCGCCGGGGTTGTATTCGTTAAACTCCTGGAAGTCGACCACGGCATGTGTGGTGATTTGAGAGGAATAGGATTTGACGGGGATATAGTCGGCAGCTTTTGCGGCCTGTCCGTCGGTGAGGAAATAGTAGCCGTAGTCGCTGAAGCGGTTGGCGTGCACCGACTCAGGGGAAGTCTCGGAGGACAGGATCTTGGCGGCCACGCCAGCCTCGCCGTAGAAGAGGATACGCTGGCGGTTTTGGTCGTTGAGGATGTAAAGCTGGGTGAGATCCTCAGGGTCGGAGGTGGAGAAAGCGTGATTCCAGTAGTAGGCGCCTCCGTAACCCCATACGGTAACGTTCTCGGGGTCGTTGAACCCCATATCTCGCAATTGGTCGTAAGAAATCTGATATACAGCGTTTTGGTCAACTTTTACCTTCACCCAATTGCCCGAAGCGAGCACAGATGAAGCCGCATATTGAGAGGTGCTGAAAGCGGAAGCCGCAGGGACGGCAAGGGCAACAGCGGCCAGAGCGGAGAGGGCTTTAATGGCGTTAAAGATTTTCATATGATGGCGTTATTTATTTTATCTTGAATTTAACTATCTTTTCTGAGGCTTCGCGAGGGACTTGACTAATATCGGAAGAAGCCGATTGAAGTCGATTGAAATCTACCTCGGTGGGAGAGAGCAGGGCAATGTCGCCTGTTTTGAGTGTTACGTGGCGTGACACGCGCTCGATAAGGGCGTTTACCTGGCTGTCGTCGCAGGGGGACCAATCAGCGGGGTTGCCGTTGATGTCGACCTGGGCGGAGAGCTCTCCCCAGGGGCCAAGCAACAGGGAGCCGTCAATACCCAGGAACTCGGAAGTGACAACCCGGGGCTGTACCCACAGGGCGACGGCCTTCTGGCCCGTGTAACGTTGGGCGAACCGTGCGGTGATGCTTTTGCCCATACGGTCGATGCGCACGGCTGTGAAGAGCCGAGGCAGCCACTCGACCTGCTCCATACCGACGGGCACAAAGAATGGCTTCCGACAGGGCTGGATTGCCGAGTCGGGGATGAAAACGATCTGGGAGTTGTGCTCAAGGAATGCTTTCATCGGTCGAGGAGAGAACGAGAGCCGAGACGGTTGTACATCACGGCGAGGTGGGAATATATAGAGGTGTTTTGTATCACGATGTCGGCGGCGACGCGTATACGGAAGGGGGTGAAGTTCCACAGGGCCTTGATTCCGGCTGCAACGAGGCAGTCGGCGGCTTCCTGGGCGGCCTCGATGGGGACAGCCACGACACCGATTTCGGCGCCTAGCTCGGGGCATCGGGAGTCGAGCTCGGCGATGTCGAATACCGGGACATCGTTGATGGATGTGCCCACGACGGCGGGGTCGATGTCGAAACCGGCGACGATGTTCAAGCCGTACCGCGACAGGCCGGAGTCCTGGATGAGCGCGCGGCCAAGCGAACCGACGCCCAGCATCACGGCGTTGTGCTTCTCGGAGAAACCGAGGAAGTATTCAAGCTCGCTTTTGAGGTTGTCGACCTCGTAACCGATACGGGTTTTGCCCTTGATGTTGAGGAAAGAAAGGTCCTTGGCAATCTGCGAGGCGTCGACGTTGATTTCGCGGGCGATTTGTGTGGAGGAGACGTACTCGACGCCGCGTGAATGAAGCAGCGACACGTAGGCCAAATACCAAGGGAGCCGCCTGAGCGTGGGCTCGGGCAGGAGTTCCGGGGTAGTGTTGTAGGCTGCTGACATAATCGCTGATTGGTTTACTATATGGGTAATCTGCGCGAAATTAGCGAATTTTTCGGTAATTTACAACATTATTTTTTAGGATCCCTGTGCCGCCGTGCCGGCGGCACAGGGATCTGTCGGGCCGACACGGCCCGACTTCCTTTCTATTCTGTCGGGCCGGCACGGCCCGACTTCCTACTTGATTCTGTCGGGCCGACACGGCCCGACTTCCTACTTAATTCTGGCCCGACTTCCTACTTGGCCGTCCAAAGGTGGCTTCCCTAGTGGCCGGTGACGGCGATTCGCTTGGCCGAGGAGGTGGTGTCGACACCGTCGGTGGTCAACGTGGCCTTGTAGAGGTAAATGCCACGCTGAACGCGTCGGCCGGCTTGGTCGGTGAGGTCCCAGGTCAAGGGGCATGAGGTGAACATGTCGCTGCGACCGGAGGCTGAAGATGACCACACCATACGTCCCAACAGGTTGTATACTGTGACTGAGACGGTTACCATGGCGTCGGGACGATTGTGCGACACGTAGAAATTGGCGGTTGTCGAGGCCGGATTGGCGTCGGTGTATACGTCGATGATCGAGGGCGACTCCTTGGCGTCGACCTTGAAAGTGATCGTCTGCTCGGCGAGGTTGGCCGAGGAGTCGAAGACACGCAATCGCAGGGTGTGCTCGCCGTCGAGGAGGTTCTCCAATGGGTAGTTGATGGTGCCGGCACCCTGTCGGGTAGCCGACGGGGTGAAGAAGTTGGAGACGTCGTTGTAAGTGGTTGATCCATCAAGCGTAAGCACCATCTGGTGGCCAATGCCGGCCGACGAGAGGTTGATAGCCACGTCGTCGCTCACCTCAGCGATAGCCATAGGAGAGGCGTTGACGGTCATTCCCTCGGTGAATGTGGGATGGTTGAGGTAGAAGCTTTCGATCACCGGGGGTGTATCGTCACCGTTGTCCTCGCCAAAGCCGTATACGTAAATGTCACGGAAACAGCCGATTGCCTCGGCGTTGGAGGAGTAGGCGTAGAGGTTGACAGCCGCGGGACGATAGTTGTGGACAATCTCGCCGGGCACCTTTATGGTGACGGAGAAACGGCCGTTGATAATGGAGTCGCTCGCTGCGTAAAGGCGGGAGCCCTGGCGGTCGAAAGTCACGGGCTTGCCATCGTCGGCGTCGACCGACTTGTTGCCGCGGGTAGTGACGCTCTCCTCGGCATCGTAAAGGGTGGCTTGGACAATGCCGTTGAACTCGGGGAGCAACTCGCCGAGGCCGTTGGTGACATATCCCTCTAGCACAGCCGATTCAAGGGTGGCGAGTGTAGGGGGATTATCCGGGTCGATGTCCTTGCCGTCCACCTTGTCGATAACGAGGATGTTGTCGGGATAGGTGACTTTCATGGCCGGGTCGCCCATAAGGACGTATCGGAGCTTGTTGGAGTTGCTGCCCAGGGAGTTTTTGGCGCGCTGGATCACCTGGCCCACTCGGGGGAGGGAACCGTCGACGTTGCGGGCAAAAATGGTCTTGCCCACAGCCTTGGTGAGTAGGCCGTTATCGGCGATATACACAGGGCGAGTGGCTGAGCAGATAGCCATGACGCCTCCTCCATCGAGGGTCAACAGTCGCTCGGCTCCCGAAGGCTCGGAGTTGTCGCAACGGGCGAAGTCGCAGGTGGCGGCGTACATCACGGGGATTTTTTTGAGGTAAAGCGAGGCGATGTCCTCGGAGGTGAGTATTTTCTCGTGGGTGAGGGAGTAGTAGTTGCCGTGTCCGACGTAAAACCACCAGGTTTTTCCCTCGTCGAGGTTACGGAACATATCGGTGCGGGCCTGAGGATAAGCGCTGCCAATCTCTTCATATTCATCGGTGTAGACCATGTCATAGAAGAAGTTGGCGCCCCCGGCGGTTTCGAGCATATTAGCGCGAGTGTCGTTCATTTGGGTCATGTGTACACCCGAGTCCTTGTCATCGGCGAGCATGAAGATATGGTTTTTCCAGTCGCCCTTGGTGGATGAGTCGAGATAAGAGATGTATTTGTCGACCCACGCGGTAGCCTCGGTGAGAGAGGTGGCGGGGATACGCCCGACGGCGATAGATAGCTTGTCGGAAGAGGTGGTGATTCCCGAGTTGTCGGCAAGGAAAGTGCAGTGGTCGTCGGAGACGTAAGAAGTGTTGTCGTCGATGCCCGATTCGGCCTCCCAAGTGGGGGTAGGAGTCCAGTTAAGGTTCTTTCCCTCGGTGGTGAGGCGACGGTTGTCGTAGAAATGTCGGCCGAAGAAGCACACATACTCGAGGGATGTAACTGAGTCGACAGCCTCGCCACGGTCGTAGAGCATCTTAAGCATCTTGCGGAAAGAGACCACGTCGGGGGTACCGGAAGAGAATTCGTTGTACACGAGGTCCTGGTCGATAACCTCGACGGTGAACCCTTCCTCGGCGCGGTGAATGTCGGCAAGGCGCTCGGCCTGCGTCTTAAGCTCGGGGACAGTGAAAATCACCATTTTGGGAGTAGCGAGGGCGTGCAAGTCCTGGTTGGCTACACGCTCGACGAATGTGGGCGAAGGGAATGTTCCGCTCTCAGTCCAGGCCGCGTAGGAGCGCGTGCCAGTGTATTCGTTGACCCATTTAATGGTGTTAGTGCCAGTGGATTGGGTGGGAAGTGCCTCGATAGCCAGGGGCTTGGTGACGTCCCATAGGTAGGTGCCCGTGGGTGCCTCGGAGAGGATTCCCGAGGGAGTGTCGAGGGAGAAATTTAGGCGCCCGTTGTTAAGCTTGAGCTTACGGGAGTAGTTGATGGCGATAAAGTCGAGGTAAGCCGAGCTGATGGTGCCTGAGGATGATAGGGTTACGCCCAATTGGAGCTTATCGGAATCGAGGGTGAACGTCTTTCGGGTAGCCGTCTCTACAGCATAAACGTAGGAAGCCCCGGTGTAGGCGCGTACGATGTCGGTTGACGACTGGGTGAGGGCCGAGCCGTTGGCGGTGAATTTCAAAAGGCCTGTAGAGCCGGTGATGGTAGAGGCCAGATTGGTCTGCATCCACACGTCGGAGTCGGCCTCACGGTCGGTGAGGTCGAAAGAGAATGTACGGGAGGGGGTATAACGCATGTCCTCGCCCACGAGGTAATGGCCGGTTTGGGCGATTGACACCTGGTCGGTTTCGTGGAACAGGCGTTCGTTGAAGGTAGTGGCGGCATCCGATTGGGTGGTGACGGTGGCCATAGTGGGAATTTCGAGGTCCTGGGCGTCGCGGTCGCTAAGGAAGTAGTAACCCACAGTGGAGAACGGGTTTTGCGAGGGGTAATACCGCCCGGTGACGGCCGATTTCCAGGTCGTTGGGCCCACGGCGTAGAAGTAGATGGAGCCGTCGGAACCGGTAACCTGCTGGAGCTGGGGGAGGTCGTCGATGTAGTTGGCCTGTGTGAGCTGGTCGCTCAGGCGAGCTCCGCCGTAGCCGTAGACCTTCACTTTCGCGGGGTCGGTGAAACCCCATGTGCGCAATTGTGTGGCCGAAATTTTGTGCATACCGGTTTCGGTGACAGCGACCTTCACCCAATTACCCTCGGCGAGGGCTGAATGGGAGGCGTAGGTGTCAACAGGGAAAGCCGTGGCTGTCAAAGTGATAGCCATGGCTAATATAGAGATGTATATACGTAGTAACAGATTCATTAGCGCTATTTTTCCATTGTAATAACGAGAATCTGTGGGGTTTATTGTGTCGTGTGGGTCGATGCGCTTGGCTTAGAATTTATAGGTGGCGCCCAGGAGTCCGTGGATGCCCTTGGAGGGGACGCCAAGGACGGTGTAGTTCTTGGCGTCGAGGAGGTTCTCGCCGCGCAAGAAGAATGATAGCTGGGAGTTGAAGCGCCAGGAGGCACCCACGTATAGGTTGACGCTGCGGCCCAGTGACACGCGCTCTATCTCGTAGCCGTTGCCGTCGTAAGGGATTTCTCCCGTTTCGGCGAGTTTCACGCCGACGGGCACGACGGGATCCCATGTTTGGGTGCTACGCAGGAGGTTGTAACCACCCCATCGGCCTTCGAATCCCACGGTGACGTCAATCCCTTTGTAGACCTCAACGTTGGCCTCGGCTGAGAGGACATCGGTCGCGCGGTCGCGGAAGCGATAGTAGCCATGCTGTCCGTCGTTGGGCGCATGGGTGTAGGTGGCTGTGACATATTTGGAATCCAAGCGAGCGCCGATGCGCCAACCGTAGACGTTCTCGGGCAACATTCCCACGCCGTAGACATACGTTCCATTGTCCTCAAAAGCGATGGGTACAAGCCAATCCTGAGCCCAGGAGTAGCCCCCAAAAACGCTCATGGCGACGCCACGCCACGGGCCTGCGGTGAGGGTCAACTCAAGGTCGGCGGGCACGCGCGAGAAGCACGCGGCCTGGTTGGGCATCAAGTAGGGGGTGTAGTCGATAAGCGACGACAGCGGGTTGGTGTCCACGCCGCCGGTTGCGGTGAGGTCGAGGGCGAAGTAGCCCTTAGCGGCTTTAGGCACCCACGACACGCGGGCGTTGGGCGACAGGTTGAGGAAGCGGTCCTCGTTGATCACAAGGTCGGCGTTCAAGCCCACAAGTGCGCTGAAATCGCCACTGAGCTGCATGTCGTGGCGCCAGTGGGGATTGAACCGGATCACGCCCTTGATGTCGCCGCCGTCGTTGGTGTAGCCTTTCTTCTCGAGGGCAAGGAAATGGTTGTAGTGGAGGAACGAGGCCTTGAAATCGAGGCCAATGGGGTCGCCGTTGTCGTCGGAGGACCCTACGGTGCCTTGCACGCCGAAGTTGAATTGCTTTTGGGCGTCAGGGTAGTCGCCGTCGAGGGTGGTGTTGGCGACAAGGTAATCCTTGTTCCAAGCTGTGAAGCCGGCGAAAATGCCTACCGAGTAGTCGCAGGAGGCTTTACCAGCGAGGTTGGCCTCAAGCCAAATGCGATGGGCACCCAATTTCTTGTCCTCCTCGCGCCAGGGGTGACGCACGGCGAGGTTGCTGTAAACGATAGCGGCGTCGACGCGTCGGTCGTGGCTCAATTTATGGTCGAATGTGAGGCCGAGGTCCCAAGCCTGGGTGGAGTAGTGGTAGCGATTGCCCAGGAGGTTGCGACGAGTGTAATTTTCGCGGTCAAACTGGAACCATGCCTTGAGCAGCGTACCGTCTTGATCCAGAAGGCGATATCCAGCCGAAGCGGCCACGTCGCTGTAAGGGCCCCAAGCGAGGGCGGCGTAGCCGCGCCAGGGGATGATGGTGTCGCCGCTCTCGGCGGCAACCGGCTCCAGGCGCTCGATCATGTTGGGGATTTTGGTCACCACGGCGCGCTCGCTCATCGAGATAGAGGGCGTGGTGTAATTGGGGGAGATCAACGAGGCGTTGCCGCGCAGGCGTGTGGCGGCTCGCTCCTCGGGGACGATCTCCTTGTCGACAGTGATCTCCTTAGTGAGGTCCTGGGCGGAGGCGGTGACGGCCGCAGCCGCCAATATTATCAAGGGTAATTTCTTCATTATCTTATTTTTCGAGATTTTCGAGATTTTCGAGATTTCCGGGATTTCCGGGATTTCCGGGATTTCCGAGATTATCGGGATTTTCGGGATTATCGGGATTATCGATTACCTATTTCAGTCGCTGGTCGATGAGGTTGAAGATATCGGGCTCGGATCCGGGGTAATTCTCCTTGAGCGACTTGAGGTATTCGTTGGCCTCAAAGATGTTGCCCTCCTTGCGGTTGATGTCACTCATGAGGATGAATCCGCGAGCGAGCCAGTAGTGCTGGGGCGTGTCGCTGTCGATGAGTTTGTCGGCCAGTTTCTTGGCTTTCTTGAGGTTACCCTCGTCGTAGTACATTTGGGCGAGATAGTAAGCGCTCTTTGCCCCGATTTCGGTGCGCATATCTCCGGTGAGGCTCTCCCAATCCTTGACGGCCTGGGCTGTTTGGCCTTGTCGCATGGCGGCGTAACCACGAGCGAATGTGGCCTCGTCGCGCTCGGCGGCGGTGATGGTGGAGGAGGCAAGGATCTCGTCGGCCATCTTTACCACCTCCTTGTGGTTGCCCAAGTCGCGGTTGACGCGTAGGATGCCCATGCGAGCGGTGTTGAGGTTGGAGGGGGTGGAGGCTCGGTCGAGGAGTTGCTTGTAGGTGTTGAGGGAAACCTCACCCTTGCCTTGACGGTACTCTACGTCGGCCTTGATGGCCAGGGCTGTCTCCATGGCGCGGCTGTCGGGGTAGTCGTTCACTACCTGGGTGGCGTAGGCCAGGGCTTGCTTGTCGTTGCCCTTGGCGGCGTAAGCCTCTGCGAGATAGCCCAAAGCCGTGGATGCGTCGGCCCCCTTGGGATACTGCTGGAGGTATTTCTCCAATTTGGCTGTTGAGCCGTTGGCGGTGTAATCTTTTTCGGCGGCTTGGAAGGTGAGGGTCTCAACCTCCGCCACATCCATTTGAGGTGCCGAGGGGATGGTGGCAAGGTAGCTCTGGAACTGGTCCAATTGACCCATGTCGGCATAGATGC
Organism: uncultured Muribaculaceae bacterium; assembly: GCA_964562375.1. Classification (GTDB taxonomy): domain Bacteria; phylum Bacteroidota; class Bacteroidia; order Bacteroidales; family Muribaculaceae; genus JAJPXC01. Next base: position 29,025 of record CAZLSW010000001.1, read on the forward strand.
GCTTGAGGTCGTCGACGGCCACCTTAGCCTCCTCGCTGGAGGGGTAACGGCTCAGCACTGTTTTGTAGGATGAGATTGCCTTGTCGCGCTGGCCTTGGTCCATATAAGTGATGGCAAGCAGTAGGTAGCCCTGGCGACCCTGGGCCGTGTTGGGGTAACTCTTGGTCAACTGGTTGTAAGTGTCGATGGCCTTGGCGTTGTCGCCCAGCTCGCTGTAGCTCTCGGCCATCTCGAGCAGTGCCGAGGGACACAATGACGATTTGGGGAACTGTTTCATCATCCCCTGCAGGCCAGAGATCTTACCCTTGTGGTCGCGGGCAAGCCCTTTCATAATCGCCTGCTGGTAAAGGGCATAGTCGCCAGCCGAGGGAGCTAGGTCGTAGGCTTTCTCATATTGCTTAGCGGCTTGGGCAAACTGATTCTGGTAGTAGTAGCAGTCGCCGATGCGGTTGTAAGCGTCGGCCTCCATCTGCTGGGTGGTAGAGCCGGGAGAGTTGACGTAGGAGGTGAAGTTGGTGAGCGCCGCCGGGTAATCTTTGGAGGAGAACTGGGCGTACCCGAGGTTGTAGGTAGCCAAGGGGCGGTTGCCGGCGGTTTCGCTCTGGCGGGTGAGGGAGTTGAGGTAATTTTTGTAGGCCGTGGCGGCTTGGCTGTACTTACCTTGCGCGTAGAGGCCGTCGCCGATCCATAATTCACACTCGTCGCTGACGGTCTTGGAACCTTCCTCGATTGCCTGTGCTTGGCGAAGGCGGTCGAGGCCGCGGGCGATGTTGTTGGAGGCGATATCGCGCGAGCCAAGCGTGTAGAGGATTTGTTGCTTGGCGGCGAGGGTGGCGTCCGAGGGGTTGCTCAGGCGATTGATGCTCGCGAGGGCGGCCTCGTAGTTGTTATCGGTGAGGTAACCGGCGATGATATATTCCTCAACCTGAGGGGCGTAGCGCGAGCGGGGGTAGCGGCTTAGGAAGTCTTCAAAGGTTGTGACCGAGGAGCCGAACGGCATGCGTCCCCCTTGCATTTTGGCCACTGCGTAGTTGTAGAAGGCGGTTTCGGTGACGTCGGGGTCGTAACCCATGTTGACGGCCTTGTCGAGGGCGAGCGTTGCCGAATTGGCGTTGCCCAGTTTCAAATAGCTTTGTCCGATGAACAGGTAGGCGCTCTGGCCCATGGGGTTGAGCTGCTCGGTGACGGGGGTGAGTGTGGCGATGGCGTCCTCATAGTCGCCGTCGCGATACTGGCTCATGCCCATTATATAACGGGCCGAGGGGAGCCCCTCCGGCTCCAATTCGAAGTATTTTTTTAATGCGGCCACGGCCTCGCGGTCCTTGCCGAGGTTGTACTGGCTCTCGCCGATGATTCGGTAGGCCTCGGCGACAAACTCAGTGTCAGCGTCTTGAGGGTTGCGTATCAGCTTGTTGGCGGTGGTGAGGGCCTGCTGGTAGTCGCCGTCCTGGAAGTAGATTTGGGCAAGGTAAAAATCGGCCATGTTGCAGGGCGAAGTGGATGTGTCGACACCGCGAAGCAACTCCTTGGCGCGTCGATAGTCGCCCTTGGCATAGGCCACGTAACCTTGGTAGAAACGGGCCTCGTTGGAGTGACCTTTCAGCTGTCCAAGGGCAGCGAATTGCTGGTCGGCGAGGTCGTATTCGCCGATTTTCAGGTAGCTGAAGCCCAATTTGAGGCGATATTCGGCCTGTTCGCTCAAGTCGAGCGTGGCGGGGTTGACAGCCTCCAATTGGCGGATTGCGTAGGCGTATTCACCCTGGTCGTAATGGATCGACGCGATGGCCAGGTGGGCAAGGCCCCGACGAGGCGACGCCGGGTAGTTGTTGAGGAATTGGCGGTAAAGTTCGGCGCCATCTTGGGGATTGATGGCGGTTGTGGCTTTGGCAGCGAGCCAATCGGCCTGCTCGGCCGAGGCGGGAGCCAAACCTTGGCGCACAGCCTGTTGCACCTGGTCGAGGCAACCGTCGTAATTGTTGTCGCGCAGCATTAGCTCGGCGCGCGTCAAGAATCCCTGGGCATCATAGCCGTTGACCTGCTGGGCGTTAACCGAAGTTATCGCCAACGCGGCTACAGCGCTAATTATTAACTTTTTAGACATCTTAAATCTTTTATTCATTCCTTCGAAATGTCGTATATTCCTGCATTCATTCACTCCATCCATAAATTAAGCTATTATACTTAATCACTAATCACTTACACCTATTACTTACGCACTTGTCCGTTTCCGGTGATGATGTACTTGTAGGTGGTGATTTCGGGGAGGGCCATGGGTCCGCGGGCATGGAGCTTCTGGGTGGAGATTCCGATTTCGGCGCCGAAACCGAATTGTCCGCCGTCGGTGAACGCAGTGGAGACGTTGACGTAGACGCAGGCGGCGTCGATGTCGCGGGTAAATCGCTCGGTGGCTCCATCATCCTCGGCAACGATGCACTCGCTGTGGCGGGAGCCCTTGGCGGTGATGAACTCGATGGCATCCTTGAGCGAGTCGACCGTCTTGATCGACATTTTCAGCGACAGCCACTCGCGGCCGAAATCTTCGTCGCCAGCGCGTTCCAGGAAGGGGTATTTGCCCTCCAAGGCGGCGTAAGCTGGAGCGTCGGCGAAGATCACCACGCCCTTATCCTTCAGGGGCTCGCATATGTCGGGGAGGTCGGCCAGACGCACTCGGTCGATTACCAGTGTGTCGAGAGTGTTGCACACGCTCGGGCGGCGCGTCTTGGCGTTGAACACCAGGTCGCGGGCGACGTTCTTCAATCCTGATTGGTGGAGATAGGTGTGACATACACCGGCACCAGTCTCAATAACGGGCACCAGCGAATTTTTGCGCACGAAGTCGATCAAACCCTTGCTGCCGCGAGGGATGATCAGGTCGACGTCGTCCACGGCTTGTAGCATGGCCTGGGTGGAGTCGTGCTCAACTGGCAGGAGTTGCACAGCGTCGGGGTTGACCCCGAGTTTTTTCATGCAGGAGCGTAGGAGGTCGGCGGCGCAAGCGTTGGTGTCGCGGGCGTCGCTTCCTCCCTTCAATAGCACGGCGCTACCAGCCTTGAAGCATAGCGAGAAGACGTCGAAGGTGACGTTGGGACGGGCCTCGTATATCACTCCGATCACCCCGAAGGGGACGGTTACTTTACGGATTTTCATGCCGTTAGGGCGCTTGATCTCGCGCAGGGTCTGTCCCAGCGGCGAGGGCAGCGAGGCCACCGAGCGCATATCGGCGGCGATGTCGCGCAAGCGCTGCTCGGTCAATTGCAGGCGGTCGTACTTGGGATCCAAGGGATCCATACGCTGTAGGTCCTGCTCATTGGCCTTCAACAGCGAGGGAATGTTTTCCTCAATGGAGTCGGCGACAAACATTAATGCTTTGTCGACCTGCTCGTTAGTAAGGGCCGGGAGCTCGCGAGAGGCGGCTCGTGCCCTGTCGAATATAGGTTTATAGTCGTTCATAATTAGGCACAAAAGTAACACTTTTTCGCGACATAGCATTGCGGGGGATGAAAATTGGGATTTGAAAGCCTCGCACTCAATAGATTGGCGGCTGATAACGCCGGGTGGCTATTTCTTAAGACAGCCCCAACGGGGCGGTTTGGAGATTGCCAAACCGCCCCGTTGGGGCTGGTAGACTTATGGAAAGTGTCCCCCGTGAGACCACCGCGGCGAACCGCGGGGCACGGTGGCTTGATGGGAAGTTATTACTCGGCGGCGAGGGGGGAGGGGGCGGTGTAGGTGCGGGAGCCGAGCTCCTGGTCGAGCATGTAGATGCCCATGCCGTCGTTGCCGATAAGTTTGAACTTGTCGATGTAGCCCTGTGCGGTCTCCTCCTCTTCGATCTGCTCGTCGACGAACCATGTCAACATCGAACGCGTGGCGTAGTCCTTGTCGGCCTCAGCCATGGCGTAGAGGTTGTTGATCATGGCGGTCACCTTCTTCTCGTGGGCGAGGGTAGCCTCGAAAGCGGCTAGGATGGAGGGCCACTCGGTGTCGACGGCGGCGATGGGAGCCAAAATCACGCGGCCACCGCGCGAGTTGACATAGTTCATGAGGATTTCGGCGTGGGCCTGCTCCTCCTTGAACTGCACCTTGAACCAGTTGGCGATGCCACTCAAGCCTTTCGATTCCATGTCCATACCCATGGAAAGATAGAGATATGCCGACCACAACTCGGCGTTAATCTGCTCATTCAGAGCCTTTTCCAAATCTTTGCTAAGCATATTTGTTACAAGTTTTAGCGGTTACACAATAGTTGAATCTCGCTGGAGAACCCACTCGAAATCGAGGGGATTAACCGAGTGCAAACTTACCACTTTTTTTCGACAAATCGGCCCTTTAGCGCGGGTTTTTAAAAATATTTATTGTAGTTTGGAAAAAACTTGCTACCTTTACACTTTGAAACGCCACTTGCCATGGAAACAACCGACGGTTACATAGCAATCACGAAGGAGGAGCTTGCTCCCCTGCCCATTGTGGCCTACCCCGGACGCATCACCGTAGTTGACAATCCGAGGGAGGCCAGGAAGGCGTTGGCGTTTTTGCGCGACGCCCGTCGCGTAGGCTTTGACACGGAGACTCGCCCGTCGTTCCGCAAGGGGCATGTCAACACGGTGGCCCTGATCCAAATCTCCACGGCCGACCATTGTTTCCTTTTCCGGCTGAAGAAGCTGGGCTTCCACGAGGAGCTGCGCGACTTCCTGGAGGACGAGACGGTGGAGAAAATCGGGCTCTCGCTGCGCGACGATTTCCTGGTGCTGCACAAGATCAGCGAATTCGAGCCCCGCGGCTTTGTCGACCTGCAGGACTTCGTGAAGGGGTTCTCGATTCACGACGCGTCGCTCCAGAAGATTTACGCCATCCTCTTCGGGGCGCGCATCTCCAAGAGCCAGCGGCTGAGCAACTGGGAGGCCGACACGCTCACCGAGTCGCAACAACGCTACGCGTCGATCGACGCCTGGGCGTGCCTGCGCATCTACAACCACCTGAGAAGCGGCAATTTCGAACCCAATCAATCACCATATTGGAAAACCGTGGAGCGGCAAGGGGCCTAGGCTCCCCCACCCCACCCCACCCTCAACCTTAATGACCAACAAAGACACATGAAACGATCTACCCTAATTCCCTCGCTGCTCGTCCTCTACCTAGGAGTGATGAGCTGGATTGGATATCCCTCCTACGCGTCGGGAGAGTACTCAGCCTTGTACTATTTCGGCATCATCGGGGCCACCCTTTGCGTAATCGCCCTGCTGGCCTACCATATGCGACGCCGCGAGCGCGACCGCTCCAAAAATTAACCCCCTCTTACTCTTTACTCTTTACTCTTTACTTTTTACTCTTTAAGAACAATCAATATAAAACATAAATCTATGAGACTAATCATCCAACCCGATTATGAGCGCATGTCGCGCTGGGCAGCCCGATACGTTGCCGACCGCATCAACCAAGCCAAACCCACAGCCGAGCATCCTTTCGTGCTGGGACTTCCCACCGGCGGCTCCCCGCTGGGCATGTACCGCGAGCTTATCCTCCTGCACAAGAACGGTGAATTGTCGTTCAAGAACGTCGTCACATTCAACATGGACGAATACCGCGGCATCCCACAGGGACACCCCCAGAGCTACCACTCGTTCATGTGGACCAACTTCTTCAACCAGATCGACATCCCCGTAGAGAACGTCAACATCCTCGACGGCAACGCCCCCGTGCCCGAGGACGAGTGCGCCCGCTTCGAGGCAAAGATCGCCGCCATGGGTGGTATCGACCTGTTCGTGGGAGGCGTAGGTCCCGACGGACATATCGCTTTCAACGAGCCGGGCTCGTCGCTCACGTCGCGCACGCGCATGATGCGCCTCACCACCGACACCATTTTGGCCAATTCTCGCTTCTTTGAGGGCGATAAGGACAAGGTGCCCACCACGGCGCTCACCGTGGGCGTAGGGACAATCATGGACGCCAAGAGCGTGATGCTGCTTGTCAACGGCCAGCACAAGGCCCGTGCGCTGAAACACGGCGTGGAGCTGGGCGTAAGCCAGATGTGGACCATCTCGGCGTTGCAACTTCACCCCAACGCGCTGATCGTATGCGACGACGACGCATGCTCTGAGCTCATGCTCGGCACCTACCGCTACTTCAAAGACGTTGAGCGCGACAACCTCGACAACTACTAAAGCTTTTAAAGTTTATAGTTCAAGTTTCGCAAGTTATCCAAGAAACCACTAATTAACACTAATATTCACTAATTCAGCGATTAAACTTATATTAATTAAGCTTTGCTGCGCAAAGAATTAACACGAATTTCCATAATGAAACGCTATCAACATTAGTGTAAATTATAAGGGAGTTAGTTCTTTAATATTACTAGAATCGTAGTTAACTTATTGGTGTTCAAAAGATTGTATAAAACCCGCCATCGGGGGTGACCGATGGCGGGTTTTACTGTTGCGGATCTTGGCGTTGGCCGTCCAAGAGCGGCACCCTTAAGGCTGCGCGAACGCTTTCGATGGCCGGCCTGGAGGTGCCCCTATGGGTTTATTTTGCGGGCTCGGGGTTGATGTCGAGCACCTCTACGTCGAAGACGAGCGTCGAGCAGGGACCGATGCCGGCCTGGGGAATGCCGTCAACGCCGTAGGCGAGGTCGGAGGGGATGTACAGGGTAGCCTTGCCGCCCTTTCCAAGAAGCATCAAGCCCTCGGTGAAGCCCGGAACGAAGTTGGAGGCAGGGAGAGTGATTCCCTCGTCGGATGATTTGTCAAACTCGGTGCCGTCGACCAATTTGCCGGTGTATTTGATTTTCACGCGGTCGCTCTTCTGCACCTTGTCGCCAGTGCCTTCGTTCTCTACCTTGTAGGAGAGGCCGGTCTCGGAGGTTTGGATAGCGGGATCGGCAGCCTTGGCATCTTTGATGTACTTCTCACCAACGTTCTTGTTGGCGATGGCCTCGGCGGAATTGGCTTTCTCCTCCTGGGCTTTCTGCATTTGGATCTGCTGGATGCGCATGTTCAATTGCTGGAACTCGCTGTTGGCCTTGGATGCCTGAGCCTGGTCGACGCTGTCGGCGAGGAAAGCTTTCTCAAATTCCTTGAGGAAGGTGTTGATGTCGACTTGGGCGATCGACTGGTTTTGGCGCTGGGCGAAGTTCCAAGCGTTCAAGCCCACGTTGAAGCCGATCACGAAGCTTTGGTTGGTGGTATCGGTAGTGATGGCTGCCTTGAAGCCGCGCATGAAGTCGGCTTTGTTGAACTTGGCGCGATCGGCCGAGTCCTGACGCTCAACGAATTGTTTCCACTGCTGGGCGATTTCGTAGCCCATGGATTCGCCACCGAGGATGGAGATAGAATCAGAGAGAGCCTTGTCGGCGTTAGGGTTGGCCTTCTGAGAGCCACCGCAAGAGGCCATGGAGATGACCAAAGCGGCAGAAGCAAGGCCGAGAATGATTTTTTTCATTGCTTTATTAATTATTAATAGATTGATTGGTTGAAAGTTATAGTTGAAGGGAAAACTCCTTTCATCCTTTATTCCTTTAAAAATTACAGGATTAAAGGAGGTGTCGGGCCGGGGGCGGCCCGACTTCCTTCCTCTTGGGGAATATTTACTTGGGGTTAACCTTGAGGAGCTCCACGTCGAAGATAAGGGTGGCGTTGGGCGGGATAGCGCCGGGTGCTCCCTGAGGGCCGTAAGCGAGGTTGGAGGGGATGAACAGGCGCCACTTTGAGCCTTCGTTCATGAGTTGAAGGGCCTCAACCCACCCGGGGATAACCTGGGTGACACCAAAGGTGGCCGGGATACCGCGGTCGACCGAGGAGTCGAATACTGTGCCGTCGATCAACTTGCCGGTGTAATGAACCTCCACCTTGTCAGTGGCTGTAGGCTTGGGGCCTTCGCCTTGGGTAATCACCTCGTACTGCAGACCGCTGGGAGTGGTCAACACGTCGACACGCTTGCCGTTCTCGGCGAGGAACTCCTCACCGGCTTTCTTGTTGACCTCGGCCATGCGAGCGGCCTCGGCTTCTTGTTCCTTTTGCATCTTCTCGAAGAAGGCTTGAATCTCTTTCTTGGCCTCGTCGTAGCTCATCTTGGGAGCCGAGCCGTAGAAAACAGCGGCCACGCCGTCGGCGAAGTCTTGGATGTTGATTTCCTTGATTCCCGAAGCACGGAAATTGTTGCCCATGGAAAGGCCCAGGGCATAAGAGATACGGTCGAGGGAATTGGTTTCCATAATCGTTGAGTTTTAAGATTAATAGATTCGCGCCGCGAAGTTAAGCAAAATGCGGGCAAAAAATTAACAATTTTCTTTAAATTATGGTTCATGGCGTGCAACCTTAGCACCGCATTAGCTCCCCGCGGTAACCCGCGGGGCACGCAACCGCTATGGAGGATCCTTTCATCCTTTCCTCCTTTAAGGGGTGGATAAGAGAGGATTAGAGGGGGTCCTCGGCGGCGATGGTGAGGGGGAGGTCGTCGGGAGGGAAAGAGTAGGGGGATGGGGCCACTGGCTGGGAGCGGAAAGCCTCGAGGGTGGCGGCCAGGCGCTCCAGGGTAGCATGGCGTTGTGGTTTGGCCAGCTCACATTCCCAGATGGTAATCACATTCCATCCCATTTGTCTCAACTTTTGCGCTACCTCTTGATCCCGCTGGCGATTGCGCTCTATTTTGGCAAGCCAAAAAACGGAATTGGTTTTTGGAAGTCGAAAACAACTTCCATCATGGCCGTGCCAGAAACAACCATGGATAAAAATGACTGTTTTTATGCCTGGAAAGACAATGTCGGGACGGCCTGGTAGATCTGCCCGATAAAGGCGGTAACGGAATCCTCGTGTCCACAGGAATTGACGCACGAGTCGCTCGGGGCGCGTGTCGCGGGAGCGTACAGCGCTCATGCACCGATGTCGTTGCTCGGGTGTCATCTTGTCCATGTAATAATAACGCTTTTAGGGGAATTTATATTTTATTTTTCTTACTGTCCCGCCGACACGATGTGACTTCCTTTCTGGATGTTGATAACCATGTTGATAAGTGTTGATAATTGGATGAGGGATTTTTATAGATTGTATTTGGAGGGAAAGGAAAGTTGTATATACCTGAAAGTAAATTAAGCCTCCAAAAAAGATAGCGTAATGTTATAAGCGCGGAATAGACGCAGAAAATGGAAGTTATCAATACCAAGTGTGGGGAAAATTTATTAACTTCGCGAGTTGTAAACATGGTGTTAATAAGTAATTGATTTCATTGTGTTTCAATGCGATTGGATGTTGATAACCTGATAATAAAGCCAATCTTGATATTTATAACTTAAAATGCAAGAAAAAGAGGAAAAAGTTATAGAGGTTATCAACACCCCATATAAATCATCATAAAGAAAGTTTTTTTGAAAAAAAATTTTTTTAAAAGAAAATATAATGACTGTTGACAAACACCCGGAAAGGGATGCCGAAAAACTCAAAGAAGAGATAAAGCTACTGAAAGAGGAGCGCGGCGCGGTGATCCTGGGTCATTATTACACCGAAGGCGACGTGCAGGACGTGGCCGACTTCATCGGCGACTCGCTTGCCTTGGCTCAAGTGGCCAAGACCCTGGAGGCCCCAGTGGTGGTGATGTGCGGCGTTCACTTCATGGGGGAGACGGTGAAAATACTGTGCCCCGAGAAGACGGTGCTCGTTCCCGACTTGGCAGCCGGTTGCTCCCTTGCCGACAGTTGCCCGGCCGATGAGTTTGAGGCTTTCATCAAGGAGCATCCCGGCCACACAGTAATTTCCTATGTCAACACAACAGCCGGCGTGAAGGCCTTGACCGATATTGTGGTGACGTCGTCCAACGCCAAGAAGGTGGTGGATTCGTTACCCAAGGATGAAAAGATAATCTTCGGTCCCGACCGCAATCTGGGTGATTACATCAACCGTTGCACGGGACGAAACATGGTGATATGGAACGGTGCATGCCACGTGCATGAGCAATTCTCGGTGGAAAAACTTGTGGAGCTTAAAAAGCAGCATCCCCAAGCCAAGGTTTTGGCCCATCCCGAGTGCAAGAAACCCATCCTGTTGCTCGCCGACAAGGTAGGATCCACCGCCGCTTTGCTCAACTTTGCCAAAGAGAGCGAAGCCAAGGAATTTATAGTGGTTACCGAGAGCGGCATCCTTCACCAGATGCGCAAGGATTGCCCCGACAAGGTGTTCATTCCGGCTCCTCCCGAGGACAGCACCTGCGCTTGCAACAATTGCTCGTATATGAAACTCAACACCCTCGAGAAGATAAGCGACTGTTTGCGCGACCTTAAGCCTCAAATCGAGGTGGATGAGGCTATTATCGACCGTGCCCGCAAGCCAATCGAACGCATGCTGGAGATTAGTAAATAGTGGTGAGTTGTAAGTACTGTCGTGCACTCGTTTATTTGTTTATTCGTGCATTCGACATAATCCATAAACTAGAAACTAGAAACTAGAAACTTTCAACCCGAATGGAATACAATCATAAAGATATTGAAAGCCGGTGGCAAAACCGGTGGAGAGAAGATTGCACCTACCAGGTGTCCATTGACAAAAATCGTCCCAAATTTTATGTGCTCGACATGTTTCCTTACCCCTCGGGAGCCGGATTGCATGTTGGTCATCCCCTGGGATATATAGCAAGCGATATCTACTCGCGTTACAAGCGCCTGCAAGGCTTCAACGTGCTTCATCCCATGGGATACGACGCTTATGGTCTTCCCGCCGAGCAATACGCCATCCAGACGGGTCAACATCCCGAGAAAACCACCATTGATAATATCAACCGTTACCGCGAGCAGCTCGACAAGATAGGTTTCTGCTATGACTGGAGCCGCGAGATAAAGACTTGTGACCCTGAGTATTATAAATGGACACAGTGGGCCTTCATCGAGATGTTTGGCCACTATTACGACACTGCCAAAAGCAAAGCTATGCCTATTGCCGACCTCATCGCTCATTTTGAAAAGAATGGCACCGAGGGGTTGACAGCCGCCGGCAGCAAGGAACTGAGTTTCACTGCCGATGAGTGGAAGGCGATGAGCGAAAAACAGAAGAGCGACACGCTGATGAACTGGCGCATCGCCTATCTGGGCAACACGATGGTCAACTGGTGTCCAAAATTAGGCACGGTATTGGCCAACGATGAGGTAAGCGAGGGAGTGTCAATCAGAGGTGGCTATCCAGTGGAGCAGAAACTGATGTACCAGTGGTGCTTGCGCGTGTCGGCTTACGCCCAAAGGCTGCTCGACGGACTGGAGAAAATCGACTGGACCGACTCGTTGAAGGAGACCCAGCGCAATTGGATTGGCCGTAGCGAGGGTGCCGAGATGCGTTTCAAAATCGACAATAGCGACGTGGAGATGGAGATCTTCACCACCCGCGCCGACACCGTATTTGGTGTAACATTCATGGTACTGGCTCCCGAAAGCACCTACGTCGACTTGATAACAACTCCGGAGCAACGCAAGGCAGTAGATGATTATATAGCTTCAATCAAGCACAAAACCGAGCGCGAGCGCATGATTGAAAAGCGAGTGAGCGGAGTGTTCACCGGTGCTTATGCCATCAATCCATTGACTGGAAAGAAAATACCCGTATGGGTAAGCGACTATGTGCTCGCCGGTTACGGTACGGGCGCCATTATGGCCGTACCCGCCCACGACTCCCGCGACTGGGCGTTCGCCAAGCATTTCGACCTGCCTATTATCCCATTGATCGAGGGTGCCGACGTGTCGGAGGGCTCTTTCGACGCCAAGGAGGGCAAGATGATCAACTCCTCCAACGGTGATTTCTCCCTCAACGGCCTCGAGGTCAAGCAAGCTATCGCAGCAACCAAGAAATATATAGAGGAGAAGGGCATCGGCAAGGTAAAGGTCAACTACCGTCTGCGCGACGCCATCTTCAGCCGCCAGCGCTACTGGGGCGAGCCATTCCCGGTATATTATAAAGATGGAGTGCCTCACATGATGTCGCTCGAGGATCTCCCTCTGCTCCTTCCCGAGGTAGACAAATATCTCCCCACCGAGACGGGCGAGCCGCCCCTGGGCCGCGCCAAAAACTGGAAAACCCGCGAAGGCTATCCCATCGAGTTGAACACCATGCCAGGATTCGCTGGATCGTCGGCCTACTATCTGCGCTACATGGACCCTCGCAACAACGACGCTTTGGTATCCCAGGAGGCTGATGAGTATTGGCGCAACGTCGACCTCTACATAGGCGGCACCGAGCACGCCACGGGTCACCTAATCTACAGCCGATTCTGGAACAAATTCCTCTACGACTTGGGTAAAGTAGTTGAGGATGAGCCGTTTAAAAAACTCATAAACCAGGGCATGATTCAGGGACGAAGCAACTTCGTATACCGAATCAAGGACACCAACACCTTCGTGTCATGCGGGCTGAAAGACCAATACGACACCACCCCTATCCACGTCGACGTCAATATCGTGAGCAACGACGTCCTCGACTTGGAGCGTTTCAAGGGTTGGCGACCCGAATTTGCCACCGCCGAATTCATCCTTGAGGATGGCAAATACATATGCGGCTGGGCCGTGGAGAAGATGTCGAAATCGATGTTCAACGTGGTCAACCCCGACGACATCGTGGAGCGTTACGGTGCCGACACCCTACGCCTCTACGAAATGTTCCTCGGCCCGTTGGAGCAAAGCAAGCCTTGGGACACCAACGGCATCGACGGCGTTAACCGCTTTATCAAGAAACTTTGGGCCCTCTTCTACAAGGGTGGCCAGTGGCTGGTAACCGACGACGAGCCGTCCAAGGAATCGTTGAAATCGCTCCACAAGTTGATCAAGAAAGTTACCCAGGACATCGAGACATTCAGCTACAACACCTCGATAGCTGCCTTCATGATATGTGTCAACGAGTTGACGCAACAAAAGTGCCACTCACGCCAAGTGCTTGAGCCACTGTTGATTCTGTTGGCGCCATTCGCTCCCCACGTTACAGAGGAGTTGTGGCACGCTTTGGGCCACGATACCACCATCTGCGACGCCCAATGGCCCGTGCACGACGAGGAATACCTGAAAGAAAACGAGGTGAACCTTGGCGTGTCGTTCAACGGCAAGGCCCGCTTCACCATCACCGTTCCTGCCGACCTCGACGCCGACTCTATCCAAAAACTCGCTCTGGAGCACGAAAGCGCCCAGAAATGGCTCGAGGGCAAGACCGTCCGCAAGGTGATTGTGGTACCCGGTAAGATAGTTAATGTGGTAGTAGGATAATAAATTAGGCATTTTTACGTTATACAATTGCCTAAGAATATTTTGGAAAAAGTAATGAGCCGCAAAAAGATAGTAATGGCGACCAACAACGCCCACAAGTTGCAGGAAGCGAGGGAGATCCTTGCCGACGGCGATTGGGAAGTTGTGTCGTTGAGCGATCTTGGCTGCCACGAGGATATACCTGAAACAGGCGCGACCTTGGAGGAAAACGCGTTGCAGAAAGCGCAATGGGTTGCCCAAAGGTATGGCGTCGACTGTTTTGCCGACGATACTGGCTTGGAGGTATATAGCCTTGGTGGAGAGCCTGGAGTGCGTTCGGCTCGTTATGCCGGTGAAGGTCACGACTCCCAGGCCAACATGAAGAAACTTTTGGAGCGCCTTGAGGGCAGTGGCGACCGCCGCGCCAGGTTCCGCACAGTCATCGCCTTGATACGTGGTGGGCAGGTGCAACAAATGGACGGCGTGGTGGAAGGCACTATTCGCCTCGAGCCATGCGGCCAAGGCGGATTCGGCTACGATCCCATCTTCCAGCCTGAGAATAAGGAAGTTACTTTTGCCGAAATGAGTGCCGAGGACAAAAACTCGATCAGTCACCGCGGTCGCGCGATGGCCAAATTAAAAGCGATTTTGCAATAACATTCAGCATATACCCAATCTCTATGATAAAGAAAATCCTCCTCTTATTATGTGCGGTCGTGCCCACGCTGGCGTCGGCCCAGGTGGCCATGGGCTCATGGAAAATTCATCAGTCCTACATCCGTCCTAAAGCCTACGATACGGGAAATATATCTTCTAATCCGTTCTATGGTTACCAAATGCAGGAAACCCCTACTAAAGTGTACACTATTACTGAGACGGGTCGCACCCTTTTCTCCTATGACAAAGAAACCCAAGAGGTGTATAGCTATACACGTGCCAACTTATTGAATGACAATTCAATAAATGGTATTTGGTACAACCAAAAGGAGAAATATTTATTGATTGCTTATGACAATGCCAATATTGACCTTTTGTACGAGGATGGCAAGGTCTACAATCTCCCTGATATCAAAAATGCGGTCATGACAATTACTAAAGGTATAAACGATGTGGCCTTTGGTGACAAACGCATCTACTTGGCTACCACTTTCGGTATTGTGGAGATTGACGATCAAAACCACTTTGTGGTGCAGTCGGGTAATTATAGCCAGAGTGTGGCATCGATTGCGTCGGTGGGAGATTACCTTGTAGCCACCAGTAACAACGTCTTGCGTTTTATTAAAAAGAGCGATAAGATAAATTCCTGGGACAATTTTACATCTCTAGGCAGTTTCTATGGCAACAACTTTATCGGTATTAGCGACACCAAGATGTTATGTCGTAGTACCTACGGAAGTGGCAATTACACCGCAAGATTGATGGATTTCGATTTTGACAATGCTACCTTCACTTATAAATGGGTGATTGGTGCTGTTGATATTGACTATATTTACCCCATGTTTAACGGCAATTATTGGGTTAGACAAGCCAATTTCACCACCACTAGCTACGAAATTACCCCGGAGGGCACATACACAACAATCACGCTTCCCGACGTATCCACTCAGTCCTACACTGTTACTTTTACTGTGCAGGGTGCCAAGAGTATATGGTACGGGACTAATGATGGCATTACCGAATATAATTGTAGTGGTGATTCTCCCGTAATAGCTACCAATACAATTCGTCCTAGTTATCTTAATAGCGTGAAGTCTACCCGATTGAAATTCGGCAACTCCAACGCTCTTTACATTGCCGGCCTCGGAGTATCCGCCTGGTGGAACGTCGCCTATTGGAATTATCAGGCCCTGTCGCGTATCCACGAGGATGGCACTATCGAGGATCTTAACTGCTACAAAACCCAGTCGCACAATCACAGCCACTGGGATCCGGCCCAAGCTTGCGGTAATACCACCGATATTTGGGACGTTTACGACATGACCGAGGACCCTGAGGACCCTGATATTTACTACGTCAGCAACCGTTGGGACGGCATCTACAAAATTGGCAAAAACGCCAATGGCGAGTGGGAGTCGTTGATCAACTACTCCGTTGGCAACTCCAACTTCAAAGTCGTAGGCAACTGGGGTGTGCCTGTCGATGTTGTGGCTTTTGACAAAAACAACAACCTCTGGGCCGTTTTGTGCCAAAACGGCAGCAACAATCTCCACATGCTTCCCGCCGAAAAGCGCAAGCTTTCCACTGTCAGCGCTTCCGACTGGGTGACCATAGACATCCCTGGGATGAACGTCGACAACGACGGTTGTATCCTCATGTGCAAGCACTCCAACTTCATATTTATCACCGACAGCTCCTGGAATGGCCGCTTGCTCGCTTACGACCACAAGGGCACTACCGACACCTCCGACGACGAGTTTTACCTCTGGGGCGATTTCCTTGACCAAGATGGTAAGACATTCACCAACAACTACTTGTATTGCGTAGCCGAGGACAATGACGGCAAGATTTGGATCGGCACTTATAGCGGCGTATTTGAGATTTCCAACCCCTCAGACGCCTTGAACCCCAACGCCTCTTTCACCCGCATCAAGGTACCTCGTAACGATGGTTCAGGATATGCCGACTACCTATGTGACAGCCAGGCTGTTACCTCTATCGCTGTCGATGGAGCCAACCGCAAGTGGGTGGGTACCGAGACTTCTGGCCTCTATCTTGTGAGCCCCTCCGGCGATGAGATTTTGGAGAACTTTACCTCCGACAACTCCGACCTCCCCGACAACCTCATTTACTCCATCGCTTGCTCGCCATACAACAACTCAGTGTGGATCTCCACCAAGTATGGTTTGGCCGAGTATAGCTCCGATTCCTCACCCGCTGCCGACAACTTTAACGACGTTTACGCATATCCCAACCCTGTGCGCCCCGGCTACACCGGCTGGATCGTCATCAAGGGCTTGATGGATGGCTCACGCGTCAAGATTGCCGACGCCGCCGGTAACGTATTCCTCGACACCACCAGCACTGGCGGCATGGTCGCCTGGGACGGCTGCAACGCCTCCGGGCAACGCGTCCGCACTGGTGTTTACTACGTCTTCGCATCGGTTTCGGGTGAAGGTGTCTCCACTGAAGGCGCTGTTACCAAAATCTTGGTAGTCAACTAATCATGAAGCCCGACCTGAAATACAGCGACGACACTGACAAAGCCTACGGACTCGCCGGCATGGCCATCGCAATGGTGGCCATGGACGGCGAGCGCCTGTTGGAAAGCATGTCGTTGGACGCACAACCCGGCGAATCGGTGAGATTCACCCCCGATTTCTATTTCTCGGGCAATCCTCGCTTGTCGGCCCGAATCGCCTGGTATGAGATTTTAAAGCACTTTCAGCTCTCTACCGGCATGATTATCGGCAACGTCATGTGCCGTTCCTACGTGGGTAAACGCACCTCGGTTGCCGACAACGTTAGGCAAGGGCTATACGAATGTGTGGCCCAGGAAGGACACGACTCCTGTTCCCTCGATGACGACGAAATCCAGCAACTCTTTTCCAAAAGTTATAACGAAATGCACCGCATGTTTATCCACTCTGGTGTGCAGGCGGTCGCCAGGGAATTTGCTACCACCATTGAGCGGGTGCGTGAAATGTCGCGTGGCGATGTCATCGACCAGCTCCGAATGCTATCGATGTTGTAGTGGTTAATGGTTAATGGTTAGTGGTTAGTGATTAGTGATTAAGTATGATAGTAAATAAGCTGAAAAGCCATTAAAAAATCAACTAACAACTAACAACTAACAACTAACAACTAACAACTAACAACTAACAACTAACAACTGCGCAAGATAGATCTGTGCCTCAGGGCCAAGGTTAAAGATAAGATCCAGGATAGAGAGCCCGGGAATAAACCCGAGGCTCTCTTGTCGTATTTGGTGGTAAGGGAGAGCCTCGCGATCGGAGGCTTCGTGATCGGGTCGATTTAAGTCGATATTATCCGAGGCTTCTGAATTAATTCTCTGAGAGATCGTATCGAGGTCGAGAATGGCTGCCACGGCGTTTGCGGCGGCTTCTGAGAGCCTCGCTACCGTCGGGTAGATGTCGGGTGTGTCCCGACTGAAAAAGGGCGTCAGACGCGAAATATAGAACTCAAAGTAGGGAGTGCGCCCGTAAGCCGATTCCAGGGCAGTCATATGTTTGTCCCACCACTCTCCATGTCGCGAGATGCGCACGTCGTCCCAAGTGGGGCAAGTGGAGAAGTCGGGCTTCTCGATGGGCACCGTCAAGGCGATTTTACCGCGTGTATCGGCTATTTCAAAGCGATGGGTACCCTTGTTTCGCTTGTCGTAGCGCAACGCTTTATCGATCGTCCAGGAGCCATGAGAGGCCGCCTGGGCAAAATAGTAAGGCCCGGGAAAGAGTAGGGGAGGCAGGGTGATGCTCGCCATTTTAGTTCTTGTCGGGATTGGCATCCTTGAGGATACGATTCCAGCGGATGCCGCCGTCCAGGATGCCGTGATCCTTGTCAAAGGAGATAAGGACGCGCCACGGGGTACCCACGACGTGGTCTTCAGGAACGAATCCCCAATAGCGCGAGTCGAGCGAGTTGTCGCGGTTGTCGCCCATCATGAAATAGTAGTCCATTCGGAACTGGTAGTGGGTCTGCGGCTCGCCGTTGATATACACGGTGTTACCCTCAAGATGGGCATCAGGGTTGTTCTCGTAGACGCGTATGCAACGCTCATAGATTGGCCAGGATACAGAATCAAGCTTCAGTTTCACCCCTTTTTTGGGTATCCACAGGCCGTTGCTGCCGCCGTAATTGGAGCGAGTCCAGTTGGCCGACTGGCTCTCGGGGAACAGGAATTCACCCACGGGCGACGGCATTTGGAACACGAGATTGATCTGATGGTCGTTTTCGAGCGATTTTACCATCTGTTGCGTCAAGGGAAGCAAGTAGATTGGATTCATCACTCCCGTGCGTCCTACGGTGAAGCCAAGGCTCTCCATGGCCTCGTAATCCGATTCTTGGGGACGGTACCAAGCTCGGGTGTAATCGTCTCTGCTCACACCAAGTTCCTCCCAATACTCCTCCGTGAGCGGCTGACCGTTGGTTTGGACAAAGTAATTGAACTGGGCACTCTCGGGCATCGCCTGGGCCTCCCCGTTGATGTGGATTACGCCGTCGACGATGGAGATACGCTCGCCGGGTAGACCCACGCAACGCTTCACATAGTTCTCGCGACGGTCGACGGGGCGGTATATCACCTCGCCGAGTTCATCGGAATGGAGGGCGAGATTCTCCCGGCCGTACATCTTCACCAGCGTGTAATAATCAGGGTTGGATACCTTGGAGAATACGGTGTCGCCAGCGGGGAAGTTGAACACCACAATGTCGCCCGACTCCACCGAGCGCTGCCCTTTCAAGCGGTGATAACCGGTGGACGGCGAGTCGAGGTAGCTTTTGCAGTTAAGGATAGGCAACGTGTTGTGTACCAATGGGAAATGAACGATCGTCATTGGCACGCGGGGTCCGTATACCGTCTTGTTGACGAATAGGAAGTCGCCTGTGAGCAACGTTTTCTCCAGCGATGAGGAGGGTATTTGATAGTTTTGGCCCAGAAAAGCGAACACAAAATACACCAGAATCAAAGCGTAGACGATGGCGTCGACCCAGCTCATAAGAGTTTTAACGGCCTTGTTTTTCGACTTTTTCCACCATGTGAAAGGGATGTAACCCGTGATGTAAATGTCGAAAAGCAAGAACAGGCCCAGAGCGAGCCAGGGATTGCCCATCCATATCACCCACAGGATGAAAATCACGGCAACCAGGGAGAAGCGCACCCATCGGGTGGCTTTGATTCCCGACGTGCGTGCTTTGAGCGAGGCTTTGATGCGGTCAGTGTTCATTTTATGGAGATGGGGCTATTTTGACAAGATTTCGGAAAGCATATCTTGGACATCGTAGAATCCCTTGCGGCCTTGGAGCCACTCGGCGGCCATCACGGCGCCCAGAGCGAAACCGTCGCGCGACTTGGCCCGGTGCTCGATGGTGATGGTGTCCACAGGGCTATCCCAGGCGATGATATGGGTCCCGGGAACCTCCCCCTCGCGCTCGTGGGCTATGCCCAGGTGAGGTGCGGTTTGATCGGGGAGTTCGTTCCAGTCCTTATAGCGTGAATTGTTGGCTAAAATGCCTTCAGCCAAGGTAATAGCCGTGCCACTGGGATGGTCGAGCTTGTGGATGTGATGTATCTCCTTCATTGAGGCGTTGTACTGGTCGAAATGGTCCATGAGCTTGGCCAACTCGGCGTTAACCTTGAAGAACAGGTTGACACCGATGCTGTAATTGGAGCTCCACATAAAGCCCACGCCCTTGTCCTTGGCCAATTCTTTAGCTTCAGGCAGGGCGTCGGCCCAACCCGTTGACCCTGAGACTGTGGGGATGCCGCGGGAAATCGCTTTGCGGCAATTGTCGGCCGCAGTGTGCGGTGTCGAGAATTCGATGATGGCATCCGAGGAGAGTAGGGCAGGCGAGTCCCAGTCCTGGGGATTGTCAACGTCAATCACACACGCTATTTCGTGGCCGCGCTCACGAGCGATGCGCTCAATCGCGTGGCCCATTTTTCCGTAACCTACGATGGAGATTTTCATTTTCATCAATTTATTAGACGCGAAGGTACAAAAAAAGTTGCAATCCTTTGGTGAAAATGACATATACCACGGCTCACCTCAACGGTAACTTTGCGGAAAAAACTTTATGGTAATCTCAATTTCACAATCTGAAATGCTGGTTCTGTGGCGCCAACTGCGCTATAATGAGCCTATTAGAAACGACGCCGCGGTAACCCGTGTGGATGGTGTCGACCGCGACCGTCTCCACCAAGTGGAAATGCGCAACTGGTACCTCAATCTCCTGGCTACTGGTCATTTACGCTACCTGAAAATTAGCGATATCGCCACCCAGGTCGCCGTAACCGACATGGGCGACGGCACGGGTAGAGTGCTGTTGCCTGAGAAGTGTGTACGTCCACTGTGTGTTACCTTGGACGGCTGGGATCGCTGCGCTCGGGTGGTGGAGCCCGATTCCCTAGAGGCTGAGATGCAGCTCAATGAATTCAGCCGGGGTAGAACGGTTGAGCCGGTGGCCGTGCATTATCCGGGTCAACTGAGGCTATACTCCCTGGTCGATGGAGTAACGCCCAAGATCACATCCCTGCGCTGCGTCATGGAGCCCTCCGACGGCGTCTACGAGCTCGACGACAGCGCCCTATTAACCATTAACCCTTTAACCATTAACCATTAAACAAATGGAAACCACTGAAAAAATTATCTCCCTTGAGGTCCTCGCCGCCTCCCGACGTGCCTGGAACCGCATGGCCAACATCCGCCAAAACCGCTCCCGTTTCAAGGATTTCACCTACGGCAAACAATGGGGCGACAAAGAGAAAACACCTGAGGGTATCACCCTCACCGAAGAGCAACTCACTATCAATCAAGGTGCTCGTCCCCAAACCAACAACCTCATCCGTCAGATGGTGAAGACCATCATTGGTCGATATCGCCAGCAACAGGCCGAGCGACAAATCCAGCACGGCCTCAAGGGCCTTTATCGCCGAAATATGCTCCCCGAACTCGATTCCCGGCTCCTCGAGGAATTCCTAATCTCGGGTTGCGCTATCCAACGTATAAGCACCGAAACCACCATGAAAGGCCGCGGCCCATGGGTGGAGAACGTAAATCCCAACACATTCTTTGTCAACGACTTCCGCGATCCTCGCGGCTGGGACGTGGAGCTTCTTGGCATGGTGCATGATTGGAGCCTACGTGAGGTGATCATGCGCTTCGGCCACGGCGACCCCGACCGTATAGAGCGCCTTCGCGAGGTATACAGCATTGTCCGAGGAGAGTCGTTCCTCAATGGCGATTTTCTTGGCGGTCCTACCGACCGCTGCCGGGTAATCGAGGCTTGGACCCTTGAGAGTCATGGACTTATCGAAGTCCACGACCCCGTGAGAGGCGTCTATGAGGTGTTGGACGCCGCCTGCATCGATGATGTCAACGCTCAAAACGGCCAGCGACGCCGTAAAGGTATCCCCGAGCGTCGCGTGCGCCAGTGCATATCCACATTCTGGCGTTGCCGTTACATGTCGCCCACAGGCGAGTTATTGCACAGTTATATCGCTGAGCAGCACCCATTTGTATTCAAGTTTTACCCCCTCACCGACGGCGAGGTACATTCCTTTGTCGAGGATATTATCCATCAGCAAAAGCACGTCAACCGCATCATCACAATGGTCGATCAAGTGATGCGCACTTCAGCCAAGGGCGCTCTCCTTTATCCCGTGCAGTGCCTCACAAAGGGTACCTCAATCAAGGACATTTCTAAGGTGTGGAGCGCACCCGACGCCGTCATTCCCTACAACGCTTCCAGCCTCGGCGAACCCCACCAGATCACGACCTCCTCCGGCGACATTGGAGCCTACAACCTTTTGAATCTCGAGCTCCAACTCTTGCAGGATGTCTCTGGCGTTGGCGACGCCCTGTTGGGCAAAAATATCTCGGCCGCCAAGGGCGAAGGGGTATACGAGGCTCAGGTGAGAAACGCCACAATCGCCATCTCCGACCTTCTCGAAACATTCCAATCTCTCGTTGAACAACGTGATCAAAAGTTGTTAAAATTGCAATAATAGCAAAAATAATTGTAAGCTGTGCAATGAAATTGCCCATGCCGACTTGTAAATTTGTCAAAAATTCTAAGATATACATCTAAAACTATGACAACTCGAAACACACAATCAATCTTGCGTCAGCGACGCGATCGCCACTTGGTTTTGGCGATCCGTCGCGTGATTCAGGAGGCTCACCACCGCGGCGAAATGCCCCTGATGAGCGAGGTCGCCGCAAGGGCCGTTAAGCAAGCCGCCCCCGGCTATTACGTGGAATATTCCACAGCTCAGCAGATGATGTACCGCAGCGTCGACCACTCACGGCTGTCGCCCCTCCATCAGGTAATGTGGCAAGAGATACGGCAAAAAGCCCAAGGGCGTATCGACAATGGTCAAGCACCATCCATGGCTCGCGCCGTCGAAGAGGTCCTGCTTTTGGAGCCTGCCTCCCGTTACTTCATTACCCCCCAGCACGCCCAGCGCATCTACCAGCGCCACCGCCACCGCAGGAAGGAAGGCGGTTCGACCTCCTCCCTCCAATATTCCTCTCGTTAGTTCAACTTTCTCAAGTGTTGAAACCACGAATTAACACTAATGAACACCAACAAATTAACAGGGTTTCTAATAAATTTTAGAGAGCTAACGCTCTTTAATTAACACTAATGCAGATAGCGTTGCGTTATGGAAATTCGTGTTGATACTTCTCCCAGCCCGGTCACGTCCCCTCCTTAATCCTTAATCCTTTATTTATATGACAGTTATCTCTTTATCCACTGTGGAAAAAACCATCTACGCCCTGGCTGCATTGCGCAGCCACTACTCCCGCCGTCGTTCCGAGACGGTGCCCCTGTTGACCCGCGACCACGGGCCGGCCCTCCGACTGCTGGCCGTCGACGCTGTGGCCGACATCGCCCAGCGCATCGGCATCGAAGCCACCTACGACGGCGACGACCAGGTGACACTCCAGCTCGACTCTGACGACCTCACCGTTGTCCGGCTTATCCACCATGCCGCGGCTATGCTCACCCTCTCCACGGCCAATGTGGGCTACGACCCGGAGGCCGTCGACGACTACGCCGACAAGGCTGAGGGACTCATCGCCCAGCTTCCCCAGCCTAGCCTCACCATAGAGCGCAAGCTCCCCTACATGTAAGAAAATCGTAATAACGTTATCACTCAATAACGTTATTACGATTTCGTAATCAAATGATTACAATGGTTATTCACAAGGCGAGGGCAGTTATTATGCCAGCCAGAAGCGCCAGGCGCGCCAAGCGGGATATCCACCGAATGTGGCGGTCGCGGCGAGCGAAGCTGTCTTTGATATCGGTTACAATCGGTAGCATAGTTGTGTAAGCAAAGAAAGGGTTAATAAACTAAGTGAACATCATTTTCCTTTATAACAATCAACTATGCCTTTTTGGCTCGCCAAAACCGCAAAAAAAGCGTTAAAGCAGGAGGTCCCGCCGTGTCGGCGGGACAGTTAGACAAGAAGTCCCGCCGTGTCGGTGGGACAATAATTCTCTCGGGCCGACACGGCCCGACATCCTACTTGCTTTAGAATTCGGCGTTCTTCGGCGTACGCGGGAATGGGATCACGTCGCGGATATTGGTCATGCCCGTCACGAAAAGCACCAGACGCTCGAAACCAAGACCGAAACCGGCGTGAGGCACCGTGCCGAAACGGCGAGTATCGAGATACCACCACATGTCCTTCATCGGGATGTTCAGCTCCTCGATGCGGGCCATGAGCTTGTCGTAATTCTCCTCGCGTTCCGAGCCACCGATGATCTCCCCGATGTTGGGGAACAGCACGTCCATGGCGCGCACGGTCTTGCCGTCCTCGTTCTGCTTCATGTAGAAAGCCTTGATCTCCTTGGGATAATCGGTGAGGATCACCGGGGTCTTGAAATGCTCCTCCACCAGGTAGCGCTCGTGCTCGCTCTGCAGGTCGGCGCCCCAGTAGACGGGGAACTCAAATTTCTTTCCCGATTTCTCCAAGATTTCCACGCCCTCGGTGTAGGTAAGGCGCTTGAATGGCTTGGCCAGTACCCCCTCCAAGCGCGCGATCAGCTCGGGGTCGTACATTTTCTGCAGGAACTCGATGTCGTCGCGGCAGTTGTCAAGGGCGTAACGGATGCAGTATTTCACGAACTCCTCGGCCAGGTCCATGTTGTCGGTGATGTCGTAGAAGGCCATCTCAGGCTCAATCATCCAGAACTCGGCCAAGTGGCGCGGGGTATTGGAATTCTCGGCGCGGAAGGTGGGGCCGAAGGTGTAAATCTCGCCGATCGCGGTGGCTCCAAGCTCGCCCTCCAGTTGGCCCGACACGGTCAATGCCGTGGGCTTGCCGAAGAAGTCCTGCGAGTAATCCACGGCACCCTCCTCGGTTTTGGGCAACTCATTAAGGGGTAAGGTGGTAACCTGGAACATCGCGCCGGCGCCCTCGCAGTCGCTTGCCGTGATCAACGGCGTGTTGAGGTAGTAGAAACCTTTATCCTGGAAGAACTTGTGGATGGCGTAGGCCAAAGCCGAGCGCACGCGCAGGACGGCCCCGAACGTGTTGGTGCGGGGACGCAAGTGGGCAATCTCGCGCAGGAACTCCAGGGAGTGTCCTTTCTTCTGCAGCGGATAAGCCTCGGGATCGGCTGTGCCGTACACCTCAAGCTCGGTAGCTTGGATCTCGGTGGCCTGGCCCTTGCCCATCGATTCCACGAGGTCGCCCACGACGTGGATCGAGGCCCCGGTGGTGATAGGCTTAAGCTGCTCCTCGGTGAAGCGGTCGAGGGGGAACACGATCTGGATATTGTTGATCGTGGAGCCGTCGTTCAGTGCCACAAACTGCACGTTTTTGTTGCCGCGGCGGGTGCGCACCCACCCTTTGACGCTCACTTTCTCGCCCACTTTATCCTTGGTGAGAATATCCTTGATTTTGCTTCTTTTCATTGTGATTGATTTATTAATGCACTCGTGCACTCATGCATTCGTTTACTCGTTTACTCGAAAGCTCGAAGGCTCGAATGCACGAATGAACGAATACACGAATGCACGAGGGATCGAAATTACGATTTTTGAGATTATTCGAAGGAGCCCATTTTGAGGAAGTTAACCTCTTCCTGGGTGAGGTAACGCCAGCGGCCGCGGGGGAGGTTTTTCTTGGTCAGGCCCGCGAAGTACACGCGGTCGAGCTTGGTCACGTGGTAACCCAGCGACTCGAAGATACGGCGAACGACGCGATTGCGGCCCGAGTGGATCTCGATGCCCGCCTGGTTGCGGTCGGTCTCGGTGGCGTAGGAGATGGCGTCGGCGTGGATGGGGCCGTCGTCAAGCTCGATGCCGTCGGCGATACGCTGCATATCCTCCTCGGCGATGTCCTTGTCACACCATACGTGGTAGATTTTCTTCTTCACGTATTTGGGGTGGGTGAGCTTGGAGGCCAGGTCACCGTCGTTGGTCAACAGCAGCACGCCGGTGGTGTTGCGGTCCAAGCGACCCACGGGGTAGATACGCTCGTTGCATGCGCCCTTCACCAGGTCCATAACCGTGGTGCGGCCGTTGGGGTCGTCGCTCGTGGTGACGCAATCCTTCGGTTTGTTAAGCAGGATGTAGCATTTGCTCTCCAGAGCCACCACCTTCTCATCGTATTCAACGACATCCGAGTGGGAGATCTTGGTACCCAGCTCGGTAACAACGTTGCCGTTGACCTTCACCAAGCCCTGCTGGATGAACTCGTCGGCCTCGCGGCGCGAGCAGATACCGGCGTTGGCCATGAACTTGTTCAGACGAATCTGCTCATTGGGATCGGGTATCGGCATTTCGTACTCGATACGCTTGGGGCGCGGAGTGAAGCTCTTGCCGCGTGAGGGCATGAACCCTTGCTGACCCTGCTGGCGACGGTTGTTGTACCCGCCTTGCTGACGGTTGTTGTAGCCGCCCTGGCGGTTATTGTAACCACCCTGGCGGTTGTTGTTGTAGCCACCCTGACGGTTGTTGTTGTAGCCACCCTGGCGGTTGTTGTTGTAGCCGCCCTGACGGTTGTATCCGCCCTGTTGGCGATTCTGGCCTTGGTGACCGGGGTTGTTGTAACCGCCTTGGCGATTGTTGTATCCGCCCTGGCGATTGTTGTTGTAACCGCCTTGGCGGTTGTTATTGTATCCACCCTGCTGGCGAGGCTGGTAGCCGCCGGCGTTGGGACGCGGCTGGTAGCCTGTGTTGGGGCGGGGCTGGTAGCCTTGGGTTGGGGTAGCGCCGGCTGCGCCCTCGGCGGTCTCGCCTTCCTTGGCCTCGCCCTGGGGGGCGGCGGAGGGGGTACCGTAGGTGTTGGGACGCGGCTGATAGCCACCACCTTGGTAGTTATTGTTATAGCGATTGTAGCCCCCCTGCTGGCGATTTTGGTAGCCTCCAGCGTTGTTGTAGCGGTTTTGGTAACCACCCTGTTGGCGTGGCTGATAGGGGCGCGGCTGGTAGGGGCGGTCGCCCGTGGGGGCGGCGTCGCTGTTGTGATCGTTCATTGAGCTGTAGCTCGACTTTTCATAGCGTGAGCCTTCGTGATCGTCGGCCACCGCACGGCTCTCGCCGATTCTGGGTCGTTTCCCTTTTTTGTCGTTACTTTCCATGATTTTTCCTTAGAGGATTTTAAAGTTGATTTTGTTGTGGACATTTTGCGGCATGTGCCTCTCGGCTTTGGTTTCTGGCCGCTCTGAGGGATTTGTTTGCTCCCTTAAATGTTGTTGATGGTTTTGATTAGTTGATTATGTTTTTACCTTATTAAATAAATGTTTTGTTGAAATGCTTTGTTCAGAAAAATACCGGTTTTAGCGGATAAAAATGATTGGTTATCTCGAAAACTAATGTGTAAACTGGCTTTTGTCGATAACTTGCGAAGGGCTTGCGGCGGGCCCACAAGCCCTTCTGCGGGGCAAAGTTATAAAATTTTCCTCAATTACGAAAAAATTAAGGAAACTTTGTAGTAGTTAGTAGTTTTTAGTAATCCATTAGTGGTTTCTTGGATAACTTGCGAAACTTCAATATCATGATTGTGAAAACTCGCCTTCAGCGTTTCCTGAGGAGATGAGCACTCAAGGGGGAGGATTAGCGGGAGGATTTGATTCGGGCGTGGAGGTCGAGGATCTGCTTGCCGTACTGGGGGTTTTGGGCCCAGCGGCCCGAGAGGTCCTTCCATTTCGGGGCCGAGCCGCGCTTTACCAGGGAGAAGCGTGGGTCGACCAGCTTCTCCTTGCGCGGCAGGTCCTTGTTGCAGCAGTAGGCGTAGAGGTGCTGGATGTGGGCACGCACGCCGTCCTCCACGGTGTCGAAACCGGCGCCTGTTTGGCCGTTTTTCACTACTCCGAGGCCACAATAATTGTGATGCTCGGGCTTCACGGCCGAGCCTTGGTAACGAAACCATCCCGTCTCGATAATGGCTTGACAGAGCGCTATATCGCCGCGCAGGCCGTATTTCTTGCCGATTTTAATGTAGGCCTCGGCGATCGCCGGGTCGAAGTCGGGGTTGCGCTGCTGGATATACGCCGTAAGTTCCGAGGCTTTAAGCTCCGATTTCCCCTCGATCTTTTGGGCCAGGCATAGGGTAGGGGAGAGCAGCATTATCACCAGTATCAAGCTCCTCAGGAGGATGGAAGCCGGGGCGACCCGGCCCCGACAAAATAAGGTTTCTCTCATGACTGCTGGTACTGGGTGGGCGACATGCCCGTGAGGTGCTTGAAGTATTTCCCGAACGACGATTGGTTGGTGAAATTCAGCTCGTAGGCGATCTGCTGCACGTTTTTGCCTGAGAATTTCAGCAGATTCTTGGCCTCGAGAATGACGCACTGGTCGATCCAGGCAGTAGCGCTTTTACCGGTTACCTCCTTGATAATGAGCGAGAGATATTTGGGGGAGATGAATAGCTTGTCGGCGTAGAAGCCTACCGATCGCTCCTCGCGGAAATGGTTTTTCACCAGGGCCATAAACTGGTTGACATAGCTCAGGCGACGCGTGGCGGGGCGCTCGTTTTCGGTGTCCTCCTCGCGGCGGTGGCTGAATTCCAGAATCTGGTAGAAGAGGGCCGACATGAGGTTGCGGGCGATGCTGCGGATATAGATATCCTCGTGGTTCTCGACGGTGTTGGAGTGCATCAACTCCATTATTTTGTTGAGGATGTTGAATTCCCCGTCGGTCAATTGTATCGAGAGCCTTTCCGGCGATTTGAATTGGGTGTTGGAGGCGGCCCAGGTGTTGAGGTCGATAGGAATAGTGTGCATGAAATCGTGATTGAGGGCGAGCAGTTGCACGTCGATTTCCGCGTCCTCGCAGTCCTCGATGTTGACAATCGACATCGGGGGGATGAACATGATCATGTTTTTGCTCAACACATGGCGGTTGAGATTGACGTCGATCACCATTTTGCCGCTGTGGCACAGGAGGAAAGTGAGTCCTTCGAATCGCAGGGATCGCATGGGGAATGAGGGACGTTCGCCGTTGACCAGGGGTGAGATATGGGCGTACACGTAGTCGCTGTCGTGCCGCGAGAAAGCGCTGGCCACGCGTTCCAGTTCAAATAATTGCTCTATATGCAGATGCTTTTCCATTGTCGACCTGATACTTGTATTACGCCGCGAAAATAGGCAAAATATTCCAACATTTCACCTATTCACCCGTATAATAAGCCATTTGGGACAATAAATTGGACATGCACGCCACTTGGTGCTTATAGCTCGAAAGTGCGTTGGTCGACCAGGTTGCTGTTGGCTACATGCACTGTGACACCCTCGCAGGTATCAAAGGAGAAGATTTCGGAGGCGTCAAACGCGGCGTAGTATTGGCGGTCGTAGGTGGCTGTGTGGCCTATCGGTAGCTCGTGGACCAGGTATAGGTCGGGGTAGGGGGATGATAGGGTGGACTCGTCGGCGAGCATGAAGAATCGGCGAGGGTTGTCGTCGTACGGCAGGCGGCAACGTACGATGATTTTGTCGCCCGCGCGCCATATCGCCATCAGGTACACCTCGTCCTTGTCCCATGTGAGATACTTTCCGATTTGGTCGACCTGTACCTGTGAGTTGTTGATTTGGGAGTAGGTTATGGTCTTAACTTGTTGAGGATTACCCTCTTGAAGCACTTGATAACCAAGGAAGAAGCAGTCGCCAGCGACAATGACCGTGGCATCGAATTTTGTAGCGGTGGTCATGTACACTGGCTCGGAGTCACCGTGTTTCAGCACCATTGAGGAGCCGGTGTCGCTCGAGGCCTCCAGCTCCACGATATTGTATAGGGTAGGGGTCTGCTCCCCGGGATCACCCTCCTGGCAACCCGTCAAGAAGCCAAGCAGCAGCCCGCTTGCCACCAATCTTCTCATCAGCTTTATTACCTTCTCCATCCGTCGTACTTCTTCACTTAATCCTTTACTCCTTTCCTCCTTTAAAGATTTAACGCCTTAAAGATTTAAAACTAGAAACTAGAAACTAGAAACTAGAAACTAGAAACTAGAAACTAGAAACTCTTAACCCCCCTCCATCCTTCCATCCCGCAGCCTGATAATCAGGTCGCTATCCTCGGCGAGCGACATGTCGTGGGTGACGATGACAAACGTTTGTCCCAGGTCGCGCCGCAAGTCGAAGAACAGCCGGTGAAGCTCCTCGCGGTTGTGTGAGTCAAGGCTACCTGAAGGCTCGTCAGCCAGCACGACTCGTGGCGAATTGACCAGGGCGCGGGCCACTGCCGCGCGTTGGCATTCACCCCCGGACAGTTGCGCGGGTCGATGTTCCATGCGATCTCCAAGTCCAAGATAATCAATCAGTTCCTTGGCGTGTTTTTCGGCTTTAGAACGCGGCTCGCCGCCGATCAAGGCTGGCATCATCACGTTCTCAAGGAGAGTGAATTCCGGCAACAGTTGGTGAAACTGGAAGACAAAACCCACGTTGCGGTTGCGCCATCGGGCCAGGGCATTACCCTTGAGCCGCAGCACATCCTCGCCGTCAAATTGGACGGTGCCCGAGTCGGGTCGATCCAACGTGCCAAGTATCTGAAGCATAGTGGTTTTGCCGGCCCCACTGGGGCCGACGATAGAGCATACCATGCCCCGGGGGATGTCGATGGTGACGCCATCCAACACCCTCAGGGCACCGTAACTCTTCTGAATATTCTGAGCCTTAATCACCGCAGCAGTCGGCTCCAAGGTGACCGTGGCTGTGGCCGCAACCGCAGGCGTCGTCGCCGCAGTGGTGGTGCTCGTCGCAGTCGCAACCGTCGGCGCAATCCTCGTGGTGACAACCGCAGCCGCAACCATGCACGGGCTGCAATTCCTCGGGAGTGGCGTCGCGCACGGCGAGGATTTCACCCTTGAAGCGTACGTCTTTGTCGGCCAACGGGTGGTTGAAGTCCATCTTTACGGTGTCGGGACCTACCTCCACGACCACGCCGTTGATACGGAATCCGTCGGAGGTCATCATGGGCACGATGGCACCCGGGGTGATGTTCTCCTCGTCAAATTTTCCGTCGATCTTGAAGATATCCTTCTCGAGGACGGCCACTTGCTCGGGGTCGTGGGTACCGAAGGCTTCCTTGGCCTCGACTTTCACATCGAATTTGCCGCCCTTTTCGAGGCCCAAGATGGCTTCTTCCAAGGGACGGATCATGCCTTGGGTGACGCCGTAGATGATTTTCTCGGGATCCTCAATGTCGGTTTGGTGGACGAGGATCTCGGTGCCGTCGGGCTTTACTTCGTAGAGGTCGTATCCGAGCTCCACGTATTTTCCAGGTTCAATCTTTTCCATTTTTTATATAGTTTTTAGTTTTTAGTTTTTAGTTTTTAGTTTCTAGTTTCTAGTTTTAAAGCATTAAAGCATTAAAGCTTTAAAGGAGTAAAGGAGGAAAGGATCCATTTATAAGCCCCCGCTTCGGGGGTTTGGGGGCCGCTTTAATAACGGCAAAGCCGTTATGACTGTTTTCCTGTTATGATAGTTTTGATTTCGTTAAGCTTATTAAGGGCGGCGATGGGTGAGAGGGCGTTGATGTCGAGGCCGAGAATCTCGTCGCGCACCTGCTCGAGCACGGGGTCGTCCAATTGGAAGAACGACATCTGCACGCCCTCCTCGGTTTGTGGCGCCAAGGTCGACGGCACCGGGCGATCGCCTCCCGGGGCCGATTCCTCAAGTTGCTTCAACACCTTGGTGGCGCGGTCCACTATCCACCGTGGCATGCCCGCCAGCTTGGCCACATGGATACCAAACGAGTGCTCCGAGCCTCCCGGGGCAAGTTTACGCAGGAACACGACCTTGCCGTCAATCTCTTTAACCGACACGTTGAAATTTTTCACGCGCGTGAGGGAGCGTTCCATCTCGTTCAATTCGTGGTAGTGGGTCGCGAAAAGGGTTTTGGGATGGTCTTGACAGGAGTTGTGGAGGTACTCGACGATGGCCCAGGCGATGGAGATGCCGTCGTAGGTGGAGGTGCCGCGGCCAAGTTCGTCGAAGATAATCAACGAGCGGGCGCTCATGTTGTTGAGTATCGAGGCCGCCTCGGTCATTTCCACCATAAAGGTCGACTCGCCCAGCGAGATATTGTCGGTGGCCCCCACGCGGGTGAACACCTTGTCGACCACGCCGATATGGGCGCTCGCTGCGGCCACAAAACAGCCCATTTGGGCCATTATAACGTTGAGGGCCGTCTGGCGCAGCAATGCTGATTTACCCGACATGTTTGGGCCGGTAATCATCATAATCTGCGTGGAGTTGTTGTCCAAGGTGACGGAATTGGAGATGTAAGGCTCGCCCGGGGGTAGCTGTTTTTCGATTACGGGGTGACGCGCGTCGACCAGCTCCAGCTTGAGAGAATCGTCGACCACGGGGCGGTTGTAGCGGTTCTCCAAAGCTGCAACGGTGAACGACGTCAGGCAGTCCAATTGGGCCAGGAGGTGGGCGTCGCGCAGGATTTTTGCCACCCAGTCGCCAAGGTCGGTGACGAGCTGGTTGAACAGCCTCGACTCGATTTGCTCGATGCGCTCTTGGGCGCCGAGGATTTTCTCCTCGTATTCCTTCAATTCTTGGGTGATGTAGCGCTCGGCGTTGACCAGGGTTTGCTTTCTTATCCAGTCGGCAGGCACCTTGCTCTTGTGGGTGTTGGTCACCTCTATATAATAACCGAAGACGTTGTTGAAACCGATCTTCAAGCTTGGGATACCCGTTGCGGCCACCTCGCGCGCCTGGATGTTTAATAGGTAGTCCTTGCCTTGCGAGGAGATCAGTCGCAGTTCGTCCAATTCCGAGTCGACGCCGTCGGCGATCACACGGCCTTTGCCCCAGATACTGGGTGCGTCGGGCACGATCTCGCGGTCGATACGCTCGCTCATTGCCTTGCACGGGTCGAGTTGCTCGCCCATGGCTCGCAGGGAGGTTTGCGCGGTGGCCATGCATCGCGTCTTTATCGGCTCGATCGACTGTAGGGCCACTTTCAATTGCACCACGTCGCGGGGCGACACGCGTCCCACGGCCACCTTGGAGATCAGTCGTTCCAAGTCGCCCATACGCTCCAGTTGCTCGCGGATGTCGTCGCGGGCGTCGGGGTCCTTCATGAAGTGCTCCACGACGTCCAAGCGGGCGTTGATTTCCTTGGGGTCGCGCAGGGGGAATTGCATCCAACGGCGCAACAGGCGGGCACCCATCGGGCTCACGGTTTTGTCGATCACTTGGAGCAGCGATCGCCCTTCGTCGGTCATCGGCCGGAGCAATTCAAGGTTGCGTACGGTGAATTTGTCGAGCCTTACGTATTGCTCCTCCTCGATGCGCGAGAGGGTGGTGATATGGCTCGTGCGGGTGTGCTTGGTGAGGTCAAGATAGTAGAGGATGGCGCCCGAGGCCACGATCGCCGCCGGCATTCCGCTCACGCCGAATCCTTTCAGGGTTGTCGTCTCAAATTGCTTGAGCAGGCGCTCCATGCCGTTGGTGCCGGTGAACACCCAATCCTCCAGCGGCGTCACGCTCTTAGGGGCCGAAGGCAGATTTTGAATGGCGAAAGCGCGCTTTTCGTTCTCGACGAGAAGCTCCTTGGGGGCGAAGCTGCCAAGCAATTTGTCCACTTTCTCCAGAGTGCCCTCGGCGCACAGGAATTCGCCTGTGGAGATGTCGAGCAGGGCCAGTCCGACGGCTTGTTTGTCGATGTGGACAGCGGCCACGAAGTTGTTCTCGCGGTGGTCGAGGATATTGTCGTTGATCGAAACGCCAGGAGTGACCAGCTCGGTGATTCCTCGCTTGACCAATTTTTTGGCCAATTTCGGGTCCTCCAACTGCTCGCAGATAGCCACGCGCTTTCCGGCTCTCACGAGCTTGGGCAGATACGTGTCGAGGGCGTGGTGGGGGAATCCGGCCAGCTCCACAAATTGCGCGGCTCCGTTGGCGCGGCGGGTAAGGGTGATACCCAAAATCTCGGAGGCTGTGATCGCGTCCTCCGAGAACGTTTCGTAAAAGTCGCCCACACGAAACAGAAGCACCGCGTCGGGGTGCTTGCGCTTCATCTCCACATATTGCCGCATCAGCGGGGTTTCTACTATCTTGTTTGCCATGGCAACTGCAAATTTACAACAAATTTCCGTATCTTTGCGAAAATTATCACCACTGGCCGCTTTTGCGGCTTATCACACGTAAGCAATGGTTCTGAATTATATATGGGTGGCGTTTTTCCTGGTGGCCGCGCTGGTGGCTATCGGAAAGACCATCTTTTGCGGCGACTATCAGGTGTGGAGCGACATCATGAGCGCATCGTTCACCTCGGCGGGCAACGCTTTTGAAATAGCTCTCGGCCTTACCGGCATCCTCTCCCTTTGGCTCGGACTGATGAAAATCGGCGAGCGGGGTGGGGTAGTGGAGTTCCTCGGCCGCGCCATCTCGCCCTTGTTCTCACGGTTGTTTCCGGGAGTGCCCAAGGGTCACCCCGCTATGGGCTCGATTTTCATGAATGTCTCGGCCAACATGCTCGGCCTCGACAACGCCGCCACGCCGATGGGTCTTAAGGCTATGCAGGAGTTGCAAAGCCTCAACAAAGAAAAGGACACCGCTACCGACGCGATGATCATGTTCCTTATCTTGAACGCCTCGGGCCTGTGCTTCATACCCATTTCTATAATGATGTATCGTGCGCAGGCGGGAGCCGCCAATCCCACCGACGTGTTCCTCCCCATCTTGCTCGCCACGTTCATCGCCACGTTCGTGGGAATCATCACCCTTTGCATCAAGCAGCGCATCCGGTTGATGGATCCCGTGCTGCTGTCGTGGCTAGGCGGGATGGCGCTGATCATCCTCGGTATCGTGTGGTTTTTCTCGGCATTGCCCCAGGAGGCCGTGCAGGTCTACTCGGGTTTTATCGCCAATTTCCTCCTATTGGGCGTGATTGTCGCTTTCCTTGTTGCCGGGTTGTTCAAGAAGATTAATATGTACAACACCTTTATCGAGGGGGCCAAGGAGGGATTCAAGACGGCCGTGATGATTATCCCTTACTTGGTGGCAATCTTGGTGGCCATCGGCATGTTCCGCGCCTCGGGGGCTATGGACGTTATCACCGACGGCTTGGAGGCGTTCGTCACATGGCTGGGAATCGACGCGCAATGGGTAGCCGCGTTGCCCACGGCATTAATGAAGCCGTTGAGCGGCTCAGGGTCACGCGGCATGATGGTGGACTTGATGAACACCTACGGCGCCGACGCGTTCGTGTCGCGCGTCTCTGCGGCCATCCAGGGATCGACCGACACGATGTTCTATGTGCTCGCTGTCTATTTTGGATCGGTGGGCGTTACCAAGACGCGCTACGCTGTCCCCTACGCGTTGCTGGCCGATGTCACCGGCTCCATCGCCGGCATCATCGCCGCCTACATTTTCTTCGGATAAAAAATCCCTTAAGATTTTAAAATTAGATTTGTATCATTCGTAGTCAATCTTGGATAGGGTAGGGGAGAGGCTCCCTGCGACAAGCCACGGTGCCCCGCGGCCGAGCCGCGGTGGTTCCTAATACCCCAAAATCCTCGCGAAAATCACGACCTCCTTCCCGTAAAAATTGAAATTTTAAAATCTCGCAAGCCATTAACGAACATTAAAGCGTTGTAAATTAATTCATTAAGTTAAAAATCCTCGCTTACCGAAATCCCTCAAAAAAATCGCTGACGGCTCAAAAATCCTCAATTTGCATTTTTCAAGCCGTTTTATTAACTTTGTGGGTTATTTTGCATAATTATGGCTCGATTTCAATGGCTCGCCGACGGGGTCAAGCTCCCGGAGCTCGACTACCCTCTGTTAGAAAAATGGATTGACACAGTGGTTGCGTCATTTCAACGCATCACTGGCCCCGTCACATATATTTTCTGCGACGACCCGAAAATCCTCCGAGTAAATCTCGAGTTCCTCCAGCACGATTACTTCACCGACATTATCACCTTCGACTATTGCCGGGGCGCGCTCGTGCGTGGCGACATCTTCATCTCCCTCGACACCGTTGCCAGCAACGCCAAGCAGGTTGGCGCCCCTTACGACCAGGAATTGCGCCGCGTGATAATCCACGGTATACTCCACCTTTGCGGGATAGATGATAAAGGTCCTGGTGAACGCGAGATTATGGAAGCCCACGAGAATCGTGCCTTGGCAATGCTTGATAATCTCGAAAAAACTACGGAAAGCGATGAAATTTAATTACGATGTGATAGTGGTAGGCGCCGGGCATGCCGGTTGCGAGGCGGCAATGGCGGCTTCGCGGCTCGGCGCGTCAACGCTGTTGATCACTATCGACATGAACAAAATCGCCCAGATGAGCTGCAACCCAGCCGTCGGGGGCATCGCCAAAGGCCAGATCGTGCGGGAAATCGACGCCATGGGTGGCCATATGGGAATCATCACCGACCGATCGGCGATACAGTTCCGTATGCTCAACCGCTCGAAAGGTCCGGCAATGTGGAGTCCGCGTTCGCAGTGCGACCGTATGAAATTCTCACTCCTTTGGCGACACACGCTCGAAAACGCCCCTAACTTGTACATGTGGCAGGACAACGTCACCTCGCTGCTCATCGAGGATGGCAAGCTCGCGGGAGTAAAAACCGCCCTCGGTGTTGAGTTTCGCTCAAAGGCAGTTGTGCTTACCGCCGGCACTTTCCTCAACGGATTGATGCACGTGGGGCGCGCCCAGGTGAAAGGTGGCCGCGTGGCCGAGCCAGCTTCGCACGGCATCACCGAACAGTTGCGCGACCTGGGTTTCGCCACCGACCGAATGAAGACCGGCACGCCTGTGCGCATCGACGCACGCTCGGTCGACTGGTCGCTCACTACCGAGCAACTCGGCGACAACGATTTCCATAAATTCTCCTACCTCCCCGAGGTGCGACGTGAGTTGCGACAACTCCCATGCGCTATCGTATACACCAACGAGCGCACCCACGATGTGCTGCGCGCAGGATTGCCCGACTCTCCTCTTTACAACGGCCAAATCCAGAGCATCGGTCCGCGCTACTGTCCCAGTATCGAAACAAAGATCGTCACCTTCGCCGACAAAACCGAGCATCAGCTCTTCCTCGAGCCGGAAGGCGAGGATACCCAAGAATACTACCTCAACGGCTTCTCATCGTCGCTTCCCCTGAAAGTGCAGATTGAAGCCTTGCAGACAATCCCCGCGCTGCGCGACGTACACATTTACCGTCCGGGTTACGCCATCGAATACGACTTCTTCGACCCGACCCAACTCTACCACACACTCGAAACCAAACTCCTCCCGGGACTCTTTTTCGCCGGTCAGGTCAACGGTACCACGGGATACGAAGAAGCCGCGGGCCAAGGCCTGGTGGCAGGTGCCAACGCCGCTTTGAAGGTGCAGGGTAGGGGGGAGTTCACCCTCTCCCGCGACGAAAGCTACATTGGAGTGCTTATCGACGACCTCGTCACCAAGGGGGTCGACGAGCCTTACCGAATGTTCACCTCACGCGCTGAGTACCGCATACTCCTACGCCAGGACGACGCCGCCATGCGCCTCACCCCAAAAGCCTACGCCGTCGGTCTGGTTGACGAGCGTCGCTACCAACTTACCGAACGCAAGCGCGCCCTGCGCGACTCCCTAATAGAATTTGCTCGCCGCTACTCAATCAAGGCGGCGCTGATCAACCCCGCGCTTGAGCAACTTGGCACCGCGCCCCTCACCCAAGGCACGCGCCTCTACGATCTGCTCCTGCGTCCTCAGTTATCCATCCCCGCGCTTGTCCCCCTTATCGACGCCCTCCGCCGCCGCGTGGAGGAGATTCCCAATGACCTGCGCGACGAAGTGGTGGAGTGCGCCGAAATCCTCATCAAGTACCAAGGTTACATCGACCGCGAGGCTCAAATCGCCCAAAAGCTGCGACGCCTCGAGGAGGTGAAACTCGGCGACCGTTTCGACTACTCCACCATCCACCAGCTCTCCACCGAGGCCCGACAAAAGCTCGCGAAAATCCAGCCCGCGACCGTCGGACAAGCCTCCCGAATCCCCGGCATTTCCCCCAGCGACATAAACATCCTTCTGTTGCTGTTGGGACGCTAAATAGGAAGTCCCGCCAGCACGGCAGGACAGTAAAACAGGTCTCCTACAATAGGAGAATGGAAGCCGGCTCGACCCGGCCCCGACAATAAAATTGTTTCACGTGAAACATTCATAACTCCAAGAAAATCAATTAACAAATATTTACCCCCCCTCTCCTCGACTGTCGTTTACTCGTTCATTCGTTTACTCGTTCATTCGTTAATTCGTATACTCGTGTACTCGTGTACTCGTTCACTCGAAAACCAAAAACCAAAAACCAAAAACTAGAAACTAGAAACTAGAAACTTTAAAACTAAAATAATGGAATACATTAAGAAAAAAATCCGCGACGTCCTCGATTTCCCCCAGAAGGGAATCGTCTTCAAGGACCTTACCACGGCGTTCAAGGATCCCCGCGCACTCCACATCATCGGCTGGGATCTCTCCCAACTCTACCGCGACAAAGGCGTAACCAAGGTTGTAGGAATCGAAAGCCGCGGCTTTATCGGCGGCTCCATCCTCGCCTTCGAATTAGGCGCCGGTTTCGTCCCCTGCCGCAAACCCGGCAAACTCCCCGCCGATACCATCTCGGCCTCCTATGACAAAGAATACGGCAAGGACGTAATTGAGATTCACCGCGACGCTATCACCGAGGACGACATCGTAGTCCTCCACGACGACGTGCTCGCAACCGGTGGCACTATGGCAGCCGCCTACGACCTCGTATCGCAGCTCCATCCCAAGAAAATCTACATCAATTTCATCATCGAATTGACCGCCCTCAACGGCCGCTCAGTGCTCCCCCCCGACGCCGAAGTTACCTCCCTTATCCAGTATTAACAAAGAGGGCGCCGCACGGCGTCCTCTTTAGGCGGACCGTCGTTCGACGGTCATATAAATTTATCACGCGGATTCATATCGATAACAAATCGATTAAAATCCGCGTGATAAGTTTTTATAGCTGTCGGGCCGACACGGCCCGACCTCCTTCCTAAGCTAAGTAGGAGGTCCCGCCGTGTCGGCGGGACTGTTTTTCTGTCGGGCCGACACGGCCCGACTTCCTGTCTAACCCTAGGCTATTTCTTCAGCTTCTTCACGCTGCCGTCGGTGTAGCGAACGATGTTTACACCCGGCTGCACACCGTCGCGCAAGCGTCCCTGCAAGTCGTAAACAGCCTCTATCTCGGCTTCGTCAAGCGACACATTCTCCACGCCCGTCGGGGTGGGGTGGCTAAACTCCATCGGCACGGTATAAAGCGTCAAAGGAAGCCCTAAAAAATCGGCTGAGGCATTAAACAGCTCGTTGGAGAGCGAAGCATAGAGTGTGACCTTCTTGTCGCCATCGGTGTCGTAGACGTTGAAAATCTGATCGGAGATATTGAATTTCTTGTCAAGATCGGTTTGCTCAAACGCCCCGTAGGTGGCCTCATAGGCCGTGCTGTTGGCCTCCTTATAGTCCTTGAACGAAATGTAGAAACCCGAGTCGAGCTTCACGCCCTCGCGTGCCGTGTCGGTGCCAAACGGCGAGGGTGCATACCACGGCCCATAAGGATAATCCTCCACAGTGCCCAGGGTTGTAGAGTCATACACATAGAAACCGTTAAGCGTAGTCGGATAAGTTGTCCCGCTGAACGTTACAGGCTGCATATACTCGCTCAAATCCACGTAGAGTTCGTTGTACGGCACCGTGATCTTGCGTTGCATGCAAGTGATGAAATAAAATGGGTAGATGCCATTAGTAGCCAAGACGGTTGGGCGCGTTTCCGACCATTTGATTGTGTGGAAAGCCAATTGATTTCCTTCAACAATGTAAAATGTGACATCCACATTGTTAGACAGGTCGATCGATTTAAGCTCAGCAAATTCGGCCATAAATTGTTGCAACCCCGTGGCTCCGCTCAAGTCCACTTTCTCAATCAATGTTTCCGAGATGTTAATGTCGTGCATCTTGGTGCAATTGGCCACGTCCAGTTCCTTGATATCATTTTGGCTCACTATAAGTTGCGTGAGCTCGGTGAGCATGCTCACGTCAAGTCTGGTCAGTTTG
This sequence comes from uncultured Muribaculaceae bacterium, assembly GCA_964562375.1. Lineage (GTDB taxonomy): Bacteria > Bacteroidota > Bacteroidia > Bacteroidales > Muribaculaceae > JAJPXC01. Next base: position 68,438 of record CAZLSW010000001.1, read on the forward strand.
TTCTCGTTGCAAATCAATGAATAGATTTGGGGGCATTTGCTCACGTCGAGCGACTCTAAAAGATTGTTGCCGACATCAATCTGTCGCAGTTTTGTGCACTGGGAGAGGTCCAATTCTTTCAGCTTATTATATTGCAGAAAAAGGCTGACCAACTCAGTGTTCTTAGTCAGGTCAAGCGTCTCGATAGCTTGCTGGAATTTCAGGGTTAACGAGGTAAGCGCCGGGTCGCCTGTAACGTCAATAGCGGTGATTGGGTTGCTGTCGGGGAGAGTCTCGCCTCCCGACTCAACATCACATTTCTTGGTGAATGAGGTCACGCCCACTCCGTCCTCGGCGGTAATTACCCACGTCTCGTCGGCCGTCTCCGGGGTAATTGTGACTTCGGTGGCCGTGCCGGAACCGATGGTTACTGTGGTGCCCGAGTCGGCACCCTGCTTCTTTACCGTGACTTCGCCCGTGCCGTTAAGGGCGATTTTAGTAGACGATGTGGTGGAGAGTGTGAATGAAATCAAGGTGTTTTCTTCGCCGTGGGCCATAAGGCTGGCGGCCGCTAAAATACCCGAAAAAGCCATGATCTTCAACGCTTTCATAGAATGAATCGTTTTAGTAGGATGAATTATGTGTGTCTAAAAATTTACTTCCTTGTTTGTCCCGCAAAAATATATATTAATTTACCCCCCCATTTAAATTTAACACTCATTAACTCTTCCCTCCATCAAGGAGCGTGGGCTTCCCCCCGATAGCGCACTCCCTTGCTCCTTATTATCTGAATGCAATTCACCGAATTTGCAAAAAAATAATCGCTCGCAGGCTATTGCCTGCAAGCGATCACTGCTTCATTTAAGTCGGGGTGACTAGATTCGAACTAGCGACCACACGCCCCCCAGACGCGTACTCTAAACCTGGCTGAGCTACACCCCGATTCGGTTTTAAAGCGGTGCAAAGGTAAGGCTATTTTCGTTCACAGCCAAGAAAACCACCCCCAATTAACCTTATTTAACGTCAAACCACTTTTTGGCAACCACTCACCGTTTAGGGATTTTAACCACGAAAGGACACAAACGGGACACAAACAGTGTTTTGTGTTTTTTGTGTTCTTTTGTGGTCGATACCCTTTTGTGGTCGATACCCTTTTGTGGTTACTAAGCCTTTAGTGGTAGGCGTTGAGGATGCTGGCGATGGCGCGGGCGTCGTCGGGGGTGGTGCAGCGGGTGATGGGCAGGGAGAGGCATTGGTCGGCTATTTGCTCGGCGAGGGGAAGGGAAAGACCGTTGTAACGGGCGTAGCAGGGCTGCAGGTGGGGAGGGGTGGGGTAGTTGATGTCGGTACCCACGCCATGGGCGGTGAGGTATTGGCGCAGGCGGTCGCGCTCGTGGGTGAGGATGACGTATTGGTGCCACACCATCTCGTCGGTGTCGACGAAGAGGGGCTTGCGCACGGCCGTGTGGCGGATCTCTTGGTCGTATATGCGGGCAATCTCGCGGCGATAACCATTCTCGGCGGCAGTGTGGGGGAGCTTGACGTTGATGCATGCTGCCTGTATGGGGTCGAGGCGGCAGTTGAAGCCCTCGTATTCGTTGTGGTAGCGTTGAAAGGAGCCATAGTTGGCCAGAGCGCGAACGGTGCGGGCGATGGCTGTGTCGTTGGTCGTGACGCAGCCGGCGTCGCCCAGGGCCCCGATGTTTTTGGTGGGATAGAAGGAGAACCCGGCGGCGTGGCCCAGGCTTCCAGCGACTGTGGTGCCGTTGATTCCGGGGATGGGTGACACGGCGCCAATGGCCTGGGCGACATCCTCGACGACGACCAAGCGGTCGGCGAGGGCGTTGTAACGCTCGTCCCACGCGACGCGGCCGTAAAGGTGGACAACCAGGAGGCTGCGCACCGCGGGGTCGGCGGCGGCCTCCAAAACGCGCTCAGGATCGATGTTGAGCGTGTCGAGGCGGGGCTCGACAAAAACTGGTTCCAGTCCAGCGTCGGTGACAGCCAAAACCGACGCGATGTAGGTATTGGCCGGAACAAGCACCTTGTCGCCGGGCTTGAGGCGCCCATGTTCGATGAGGGAGCGGAAAATCAATCGCAGCGCGTCAAGACCATTGCTTACGCCAACGCAGTGGCGCGTCTGGGCCATCTGTGCCATATTATCCTCAAGTCGCTGACACACAGGGCCTCCAACGTACCATCCCGAGGTGACAACACGCTGGGTGGCGCGCTGTAGCTCTTCCATATAAGGGGCATTAACGGTGGCGAGATTGAGGAAAGGATACCGCATAGGTCAATCGTTTCGTTTGGACGATGTAAGTTGCTGAAAATCGGAAAATTGACGCACGTAATCGCTTTCACGGTACTCGCTGGATGTGAGCACCAGGCATACGCTGCCCGAGGAGAAGTCGTCGATTTCGCGCCAGATTCCCGGCGGGATGTACAGGCCCTCATAGGGCCGCGAGAGGAGGAATCGGCGAGAGTCGACGCCGTCGGTGAGGGTGACGGAGAAGCACCCCGCGACGGCAATGATCATCTGATGGTCCTCATGGTGGGAATGACCTCCTCGCTGAGAGCCGACGGGCACGTCGTATAGGTAGAACACGCGACGAATAGCGAACGGGAGGTCGTCGCCGTTCTCGGCAACGGTGAGCGAGCCCAGGGCGTGTCGATGCCGCGGAAGAGTGATCATTCGGCACTGGTCAAGGCTGGATGTGGCGTGGCTATTGGTGTCCATGGCGGTGTGGCTATTCGGCTCCATTGAAGTGGTCAAAGAGTTGGAAATCACGTATATAGTCATCCTCGTCGTAGAGGGTGGAGGCGAGAACCATGGCAACCGAGTTGGTGGCGAAGTCGTCGATCACGCGCCAGTGCAAAGGTGGCACGTGCAGGGCTTGCCAAGGGTGACTGAGGCGGAACTGCTTGGTCTCGCCGCCGGCTGTCACCTCTACTGTGAAACTGCCGCTGAGAGCCACAATCAGCTCATGTGTCGTGTAATAGGCATGTCCCACACGGCTCTCGCCGGCAGGGACGTCGTACACCCAATAGCACCTGGCGATCTCGAACGGACATGCCTGGGGATACTGGATGAACGAGAGGTTGCCGCGGGGATCGCTAACCTTCGGAATTTCAATTAGTTTGGCTTCCATTAGGCGTTGTAAAGGTACCGCTTGATCGATTTCTTGGGGGTCTTCTCAAATTCCTGGGCGATGAGCTGAATCTTCTGGATCTGCTCGTAAGGGGCGACAAGTTTGTTGAGATCCTTGCGCACTTGCTCCATCAGTTCGGGGAGGGCTTGGGGCGAGAGGCCTTCGGCGTCGACCGCCTCGAAGTCGGGGTAAACCAGCGCCGTCAAGCCCTTGCCGCGCTCTACCACGAGGCTCTCGGCCACGTAGGGCATGTTGTTGAGCTTGGCCTCGATCTCCTCGGGATAGATGTTTTGTCCGCTTGCCGAGAGGATCATGGTCTTGTAACGTCCGCGGATATAGATAGTGCCGTCGTCGTCGACGGTGCCCATGTCGCCCGTGTGGAGCCAGCCGTCTTCGTCGAGCACGGCCTCGGTGGCGGCGGGGTTTTTGTAGTAGCCCTTCATCACATTCTGCCCCTTGACGCAAATCTCGCCAGGGATGGTTTTGGGATTGCTGCTCAACACTTTAACCTCCATAATGGGGAGGATTCGACCGGCCGAACCGCAGATGAACTGTCGCCAAGGGGTATAGCTGATCAGTGGACCACACTCGGTCATGCCGTAACCCACGGTGAACGGGAATTTGATGGTGTGCAGGAAGTCCTCCACCTCGCGGTTGAGCGGCGCGCCGCCTACGATCACCTCCTCAAACTCACCGCCGAACGCCGCAACAAGTTTGCGGCGTATCTGGGCGTAAATCGCTGAGTCCAAGAATGGTATGGCGAGCGCCCAGCGCATTGGCCGCTTGATGAGCATTGGCACAATCTGCTTGCGGTAAACCTTTTCAAGAATCAGCGGCACGCAAATCACCAGGTTCGGCTTCACCTGGGCCAAGGCCCCCAGCAAAAGTTTGGGACTGGGAACTCTCCCGAAGAGGGTGACATGGGTGCCGACCGCCAAGGGCACCAGCATGTCGAAAGCGCAACCGTAGGCGTGAGCCAGCGGGAGGAACGACAAGCAGTGGGAGCCTTGATAATGGAGTCGGGAACGAATGCCGAAGACAACGTTACCGGTGAGGTTGCCGTAGGTGAGCATAACGCCCTTTGAGAAACCGGTGGTGCCGGATGTGTAGTTGAGCACCGCGGTTTGGTCGGCCGGCGCCGGGGGATAGTTGACGTCCTGGCGACGGAAATCGTGCGGATAACGGCGACGGAATTGCCGGGTGAGGTTTTTGACAACCTTGGAAATAGACACCTCGTTGTCGTCGCGCTCGGCCAGCACGCGACGCGTTTCGAGAGAAACGGCGGCCTTGATCTGGGGCATGCGCTCAAACTCCAACGTTTCGAAAATCGACTCGGAGACGAACAACATAACGGCGTCCGAGTGGTTGACGATATGCTGCGTGTCGGTGGGGTTGAAGTCCTGGAGTATCGGCACGATCACGGCCCCGTAGGTGATGGCCGAGATGAACACCGACACCCAGGTGATGTTGTTCTTGCCCACGAGGGCGATTTTGTCGCCGGGGTGTATTCCACTTTGCTCGTAGAAAAGGTGTAGGCGTGCCACACGACGCGCGAATTCGCCGTAGGTCAAGGATTCGTTGTTGCCATATTCCGAGAGGGCGGGGAGGGTCCAGTTGTCGCGGAAACTCTCGGCGTAGATATGGTTAAGGTCGTCGTTGTAATTCATAAATGGTTGCGTTAAGGGCCACACGAGCCGTAAATTACCGCAAAATAACTAAAATTTTGGAGAAGAAGCAAGAAATACCCCCCGGAAAATTAAGTAGGACGTCAAGTAGGAAGTCGGGCCGTGTCGGCCCGACAGATCAGAAAGGAAGTCGGGCCGTGCCGCCCCGACAGATTAGAAAGGAAGTCGGGCCGTGTCGGCCCGACAAATTAGAAAGGAGGTCGGGCCGACACGGCCCGACAACCAATTCCGTCCCGCCGACACGGCGGGACATCCTATTTAGCGGGGGCCAATCTCCTATTTACCATTGTCATTTTTCCACAAAAATCATTTTATTTCAAGAAAAATGTAAAATTATTTTGGTAATTTAAAGCAAAGTGCTATCTTTGCGCCGTGTTTCAATGACTCAATTACACGTAGTACTTATTTTTAATTTATAGCCCCTATGGTTACAATTGCAGGTAAAAGGTTCAAAAAGCGCTGGATTATATTGTTTCTGGCGGCACTGGGCATCAGTGTTTTAGGTTTGTGCGTGAGTCCCGACGAGGGAAAATGGGACATGGCCAACGATAATCTGTACGCCAACATCGCCTGGATGATCACGGCCACGATTTTCGTGTTGATGATGACCCCGGGATTGTCGTTCTTCTACGGCGGAATGGTAAGGGCCAAGAACGTGATTTCCACCATGTTGCAGAGCTTTATCGTGATGGGTGTGGTGAGTGTGATTTGGATTGTTTTTGGCTTTGGACTGTCGTTTGGCGATGATATTTGGCACGTCATCGGCAATCCATGCGATTTCTTCATGTTTGAGAAAGTGGGAGTGGCGAATGTGACGGCTGCCGAGAGCGAGCGTGTGGCAACGTTGAGCCAGATCGACTTGGCGACGACCACGATTCCCTTGGCGTTGTTCGCTCTGTTCCAGATGAAATTCGCCATTATTACGCCAAGCTTGATCACCGGCTCGTTTGCCGAGCGCGTGCGTTTCTCGGGCTATCTGGTGTTTATGATATTGTGGGTGGTGATTGTATATTGTCCTTTGGCCCATTGCACATGGCATCCCGAGGGGTTGTTTGCCAAGATGCACGTTCACGACTTCGCCGGTGGCATTGTGGTGCACGCGGCCTCGGGTATAGCGGCGTTGGCGGGTGCTATCTTCTTGGGACGGCGCGCCGACGTGAGCGACTCCAAACCGGCCAACGTGCCGTTCGTGCTTTTGGGCGCCGCTCTGCTGTGGCTGGGATGGTTCGGTTTCAACGGTGGTAGCTCCCTCGCTGCCGACGGAATCGCAATCTCGGCTTTCTTGAACACCAATACTGCGGCTGCCACGGCAATGGTCACCTGGGTGGTATTTGATGCCCTACGTGGCCACAAACCCTCGGCGATGGGAGCCGCTATCGGCGCTGTTGTAGGCTTGGTGGCAATCACTCCCTGCGCCGGCTGGGTAACGGTGGGGCAGAGCGTGTTTATCGCTTTTGTGATCACGATATGCTGCAACTTGGCTGTGACGTGGAAGAACGCCCGCCACACGTTTGACGACGCTCTCGACGTGTTCCCCACACACGGCTTGGGAGGCATCCTCGGCACCGTGCTCACCGGTATTTTCGCCTACGATTTCTTTGCTCGCGAGGATCCCGAGATGATCTCACGCACGGAATTTTTCTGGGCCCACATATTGGTACTGGTAATAGTGTTTGTGTACACGTTCGGCGTTAGCTACGGGCTTTATTGGCTCACCAACAAGATGATACCGATGCGCGTGTCGCGTCGCAGCGAGATGATTGGCTTGGACAAGAGCCAGCACGACGAGGAATACGGCACCGAGGTGACGACCGAGTTGGCCGAGGACACCATCTCGGATAGCGACTGGTATCAATCAATGGAATAGTTAACAACTCTTTGGCTCACCCCTATACTGGTAGTGGTTGCGTAGTGATTCGAAGGCTTGCGGCCGGGCTTTTAGCTCGGCCGTATCCTTTCGGGGGTCGTAGCTGGCCAAAAGCGCCTCCACGCTCACAGTATCGGCCACAGGTGGTAGTTTAGGCAGGAAGTCGGGCCGTGTCGGCCCGACAGAAAGAAAGTCCCGCCGTGTCGGCCCGACAGAAAGGAAGTCCCGCCGTGTCGGCCCGACAGAAAGGAAGTGCTCCCTCACGGCGGCGACGGCTATCAGGGTAGCCCGTTGCTTGCCTTCCAGGGAGTAACCGGCTATATGCGGCGTGGCGATCTCGGCAAGCGACAATAACCCGGGACTGATGTTAGGCTCTCCCTCCCAGCAGTCAATCGCGGCGCCAGTAATTTGGCCGCTCCGCAACGCCTCAACCAGTGCAGGCGTATCGACCACTGGGCCGCGAGCCGCATTGAAAATCAGCGGTTTTTGCTCGCACTTGCCGAAGAAATCGGCATCGGCCATATGGAATGTTCGATCCTCGCCTTCGCGGGTGAGAGGCGTGTGGAAAGTTATCACGTTGGCTTCGCGAGCGATCTCGTCGAGCGTCACGAAACCCTCAGCGCCCTCCTCGCGAGCTCTTGGCGGGTCGCAGAGTAGCACCTTGATTCCCAATCCCTTGGCCCATCTTTGGACAATCTTGCCCACATGGCCCACGCCAACTATTCCCAAAACTGTGCCCTCGAGTGGGCGCATGGCCATCAGCGACGTGAGCACCCACTGGGCCACGCCCGGAGCGTTGCAGCCAGGGGCGTTCCTCACCTCAATTCCACGCGACGCGCAATAGGGGAGGTCGATATGGTCGGTGCCGATAGTCGCGGTCGCAATCATCTGGCAACGAGAGTGTTCCAGCAAGTTGGCGTTGCATTTCGTGCGTGTGCGGGTAACCAGCGCATCGACGTCGCGCATCGCCTCCGGCGTGATTTCCTCGGCGGGGAGATACCTCACCTGGCCAAGGTCCTCAAGCATTCCTTGGATGAACGGGATGTTGGCCTCGACCACGATGTTTAAGCCGTGAGATTCCATAGGTAAAGTGCTGAGTAAACGATGATTATCGTGAGTATGGGAATTGCCGAAGCACGGGTGCGGTGGGTGGCGAACAGGTGCCCGGCTTGGTAGGCCACTGCGCAATTGAGAAGCGGCACGTAAATGTAGGCCTGATAGAAGTCAAACACTGCCAGCAGGGCGGCTCCAATCATCAGCACGGTCATGAATCCGTTGCAGGCGCGCGTGCGGGAATTATAGGAAAGGAAGCGGATGAAATTGCCCATCAAGCAAGTGATACCCAGCAGGATAGTCACGCCGATTGTGGCCACCAGTGGCACGATTTCGCCTGTGTTTAATTGGCTGAAGAAGTTGGTGAACGTGGGCAACGTGAAGTTACGGTAATCAATTAGACCGAATCCAATCAGAATCCACGCCGGGGTAATCATGCCCAGTAGCGCTGCCACGAAGGTGCGCCACGATAGCACGCGCATCTGCGCGCATCCAATCAACGCGAGCGGTATTAAACCGATTGCCGCGTATTGCGTCATCGCCGTCAGGGCGATCAGGAAAAACGCCAAGAACACGCTGCGTGACTGTCCAGGCTGCCCATAAACGTCGAACAGTATCGCCGCCACCACAATGGCCAGCAGAGCCAACAGAGTGCCTCCGTAGAAGCCCTCCATGAGGTCGGGAGTGGCCGCCTGGAGAATCAGGAACAAGCCGGGGCCGAGCATCGACATGCCTCGCAACAGGTTGTAGGCGCGGTTGAGGTAAACCATCAGCAGAGCTATGGCCACGTTTACGGCGAAATTAACCCCCAGCGAGATCCACCCCGCCGGAAGCCATTGGTTAGGCGACATCAACCCAAGGCCACGATTGACGTGCACGGCTTGCGCGGGATAGTTCTCGGCGGCGAACCATACGGCGGCCAAGGCCACCAGCATCAACACCGCGGCCCCAGCCCTATCGTGAAAAAACCTCGTCAGCGCCCCCTTCATCATTTATCTTCGTAATGGCCGTAAACCGTAATCACCAACACCTGTACCGTTTCGTCGTATACACGGTACACCAAGCGATGTTTTCTCGAAAGTCGACGCGACCAAGTAGGTTCGTTAAAATTGCGCAATTGCTCTATTTGACCGGTTCCAGTATAAGGATGTTCCCTTAATTCCAACAGCAATGCGTTAAGTTTCTTGGCGACAGTCGGTTCATTCCGTTGCAATAGGCGTTGCCCTTGCATAGCTCGTTTTGAGAGTACAATTTTATAACTCATCCTCAGCTACTCGATTAAAGAAATCTTCCGGGGACTCATCTTCTCTCATCTCATACACCTCACCACGATTAGCTTCCTCAATTGCAGAATTAACCATGGCGTAGAATTGCTCCTCGGTCATCAACGAGTCGTCCTCGGAAACCGGGGTGATTTTGAAGGAACCCTCGGAGCGCGTTTTGAGAACAACATCCTGGCCCTCTTTCACCATTCTTAGATATTTGCCTTGGTTGGCGCGAAATTCGCGCGTACTGATGATAATCATGACTTTCCTATTTTTGGCGTAAAGATAACGAAAATATTTTTGGTATCCAAATTGGAAACCATTTTGGATACCAAAAAGTTCTTATTTCATCAGATCTTGGCCAATATCGCGACGGTAGTAGGCGCCGTCGAAGGCGATGCGGGAGATGGAATCGTAGCTCTTGCGCAAGGCCGAGGGGATGTCGTCGCCAAGCGACGATACGGCCAACACGCGACCACCCGAGGTCAACAGTCGGTCGCCGTCACGCTTAGTGCCGGCGTGGAACACGGTGGAATCCTCAGTCTCCTCCAAGCCTGTGATTTCCAGTCCCTTGGGATAGGAGCCAGGATAACCTTTTGAGGTCATGATCACGGTAACAGCAGTCGCGGGGTTCTCCTCGAGCATCAGTTGGCTCAGGGTGCCCTCCGCGGCGCCTTTCATCAGCTCAACCAGGTCGGAAGCCACTCGCAGCATCACCACCTCGGTCTCAGGGTCGCCCATGCGCACGTTGTACTCAATCACCATCGGCTCGCCGGCGACGTTGATCAGCCCCAGGAAGATGAATCCGCGATAGGTGATTCCCTCGTCGATAAGCCCCTTGACGGTGGGACGGATAATGCGCTCGTCGACCTTGGCCATAAACTCGCCATCGGCGAATGGCACGGGGCTTACGGCTCCCATACCGCCCGTGTTGGGGCCGGTATCGCCCTCGCCCACGCGCTTGTAATCCTTGGCCACGGGGAGCACGCGGTAGCCGCCGTTGCCGTCGGTGAGCACGAACACCGAGCACTCGATGCCGCTCAGGAACTCCTCGATCACCACCGTTGCCGACGACTTGCCGAACATGCCGTCGAGCATCTCACGGAGCGACTTCTTGGCCTCGTCCAAGTCGTTGATAATCAGCACGCCCTTACCTGCAGCCAGTCCGTCGGCTTTAAGCACGTAGGGTGCTTGCAATGACTCGAGGAACCGGTAGCCGTCATCGATGGTTTCAGCCGTGAACGATCGGTAGCGAGCCGTGGGGATGCCGTGGCTCTCCATGAACCGCTTGGCGAAATCCTTGGAGCCCTCGAGCTGGGCACCCTCCTTTGAAGGGCCAACAACCAGCACCTCCGGGCGATTGTCGCGCATCCAGTCCCAGATGCCTGCCACCAGCGGATCCTCGTTGCCCACGACCACCATGTCGATTTCTTTGTCGTCGACCACCTGGGTCACTGCCTCGAAATCGAGAGGCGACACGGCAACGTTGGTGCCGTATTGACCTGTGCCGCCGTTGCCGGGGGCGATATAAAGATTGTCGGTGAGGGGGGATTGGGCGATTTTCCATGCGAGGGCCGATTCGCGGCCTCCCGAGCCAAGCAGTAGTATATTCATAACGCGATAATTTTCCCGCAAAGTTACAACATTTTCTCTAAATAGCGAGTTTACCCTCAATCAAGTAGGAAGTCGGGCCGTGCCGGCCCGACAGATAGAAAGGACGTCGGGCCGTGTCGGCCCGACAGATCAGAAAGGAAGTCGGGCCGTGCCGGCCCGACAGAAAACGTGTCCCGCCGGCACGGCGGGACATCCTACTTATAAAAGGGGACATCCTACTTATAAAAGCGAGAGGAATCCCCCGCATGCGGGAAATTCCTCTCGTAAATGGGTGGTAAAGTGGAAGGTTACTCAGCCTTGCCAGCCGAACCAAGCACGTTCTCGATTTTGTGCTTGTAGAGCTTCTCCATCTCGTCGCGAGCCGGGCCCAGATACTTGCGGGGGTCAAACTCACCGGGCTTCTCGTCGAACACCTTGCGAACGGCGGCGGTCATGGCCAGACGCGAGTCGCTGTCGATGTTGATCTTGCATACGGCGCTCTTGGCGGCCTTGCGGAGCTCCTCCTCGGGGATACCGATGGCATCAGGCAACTTGCCACCGTGCTTGTTGATCATGTCAACATACTCCTGGGGAACCGAGCTGGAGCCGTGGAGAACGATGGGGAAACCGGGGAGCTTCTCCATTACGGCGTCGAGCACGTCGAATGCCAATGGCGGGGGAACCAGCTTGCCCTCGGCGTTGCGAGTGCACTGCTCGGGGGTGAACTTGTAGGCGCCGTGGCTGGTGCCGATGGAGATGGCCAACGAGTCGCAACCAGTGCGGGTAGCGAAGTCGATTACCTCCTCAGGGTCGGTGTAGGTGTGGTGGTCGGCCGATACCTCGTCCTCTACGCCGGCGAGCACGCCCAGCTCACCCTCAACCGTTACGTCAAACTGGTGGGCGTAGTCAACCACTTTCTTGGTCAGGGCCACGTTCTCCTCGTAGGGCAGGTGGCTACCGTCGATCATCACCGACGAGAAACCGTTGTCGATGCACGATTTGCACAGCTCGAAGGAATCGCCGTGGTCCAAGTGAAGCACAATTTGGGGATGCTCCCAGCCGAGCTCCTTGGCGTAGGCAACAGCGCCCTGAGCCATATAGCGCAGAAGGGTGGCGTTGGCATAGTTGCGTGCGCCCTTCGATACCTGGAGGATTACAGGCGATTTCTCCTCGGCTGATGCCTTGATGATGGCCTGTAGCTGCTCCATGTTGTTGAAGTTGAAGGCGGGGATGGCATATCCTCCCTTGATGGCTTTGGCGAACATCTCACGGGTGTTGACCAAACCTAAGTCTTTGTAGCTTACCATTTGAAACTTATTTATTGGTGAATTTCTGAAATTGCTATTTCCGAGCGCAAATTTACTGATTTTTTCTCTCGCGGTGAAATTTTTGGCATAAAAACCGTATCTTCGCGTTATAAAAACCAATCATATTATGGATGATCATTTGCAGCAGGTAGCATCGCGCCTGCGTGGCCTGCGCGACGCTTTGGAACTTTCTATCGACGACGTGGCCCGCGCCGCCAACGTCGAGCCGTCTACTGTCGAGGAATACGAAAGCGGCTCCCGAGACATCCCCGTGAGCTTCCTCCACCGCCTCGCTGCCGCCTACGGCGTGGAGTTGACCGCTTTGCTCTTTGGAGAGGAGCCCAAAATGGCCTCTTATTTCGTCACCCGAGCCGGAAAAGGCGTCAAGGCCGAGCGCACCAAGGTGTACTCCTACCAGGACATCGCCGCCGGTTTCGCCCATCGCAAGCTTGCCCCATTCATTGTCACCGTCGAGCCGAAAAAGGGCCAAGGCGACGTCCATCTGAACACTCACCAGGGTCACGAGTTCAACTACGTCCTCGAGGGCGAGATGGAAATCACCATCGGCTCCAAGAAGATCAAGCTCTCCCCGGGCGACTCTATCATGTTTGACGCCTCGCGTCCCCACGGTATGCTTACCCTGGGCGACCAGCCCGTGCGTTTCCTCGCCATCATCACCAATTAATCCTCACCTCGTTTCCTCGATAGTCGTGCACTCGTGTATTCGTGCATTCGTGCATTCGAAAAATCACCCCTCTTTCTGAAAACTGAAAACTGAAAACTGAAAGCTCCCTTATATGCTCGAAAGATTCCTCGATAAAACCCAATTCTCCTCCTACGACGACTTCATGGAGAATTTCCATGTCAACGTCCCGGAAAATTTCAATTTCGGCTACGACGTGGTCGACGCCTGGGCCGCTGAAGACCCCACGCGCCCGGCCCTGTTGTGGACCAACGAGGCTGGCGAGGAGCGCCGATTCACCTTCGCCGACCTCAAGCGCGACTCCGACGCCACCGCATCGTTCTTTCAGGAGCTGGGCATAGGCCGCGGCGACCGCGTGATGCTCATTCTCAAGCGCCACTACCCATTCTGGTGGGCCATCACCGCCCTCCACAAGTTAGGTGCGGTCGTCATCCCCGCCACCCACCTGTTGACCGAAAAAGATATCATCTACCGCTGCGAGCGAGCCGATATCAAGGCGATTGTGGCCTCCGGCGACCCCATCGTCACCGGCCATATCGACAAGGCCCTTCCACAATGCCCTTCGGTAAAGTACAGGATTTCAACCGGTCCGCTGGTCCCCGAGGGCTGGCTCGACTTCAACACTGGCGTGGAATTGGCCCCCGAGTTCAAGCGTCCCGAGCATCCCAACACCAACGACGACATCTCGCTGCTCTACTTCACCTCCGGCACCACCGGCGAGCCCAAAATGGTGGCCCACGATTTCACCTACCCCTTGGGCCACATAATCACAGCCTCCTACTGGCACAACCTCCATCCCGGATCGCTGCATCTCACCCTGGCCGACACCGGTTGGGGTAAGGCCGTATGGGGGAAACTTTATGGCCAATGGATCGCTGGCGCCGAGGTCTTTGTCTACGACTTCGAGAAATTCGAGCCAGTGGATGTCCTGGAGATGATCCACAAGTACAAAATCACCTCCTTCTGCGCCCCTCCCACGGTGTTCCGCTTCCTCATTCGCGAGGACCTCACGAAATACGACATATCATCCCTGAAATATTGCACCATCGCCGGCGAGGCCCTCAACCCCTCGGTCTACGAGCAGTGGCTTAAATTGACGGGAATCAAACTTATGGAGGGCTTTGGCCAGACCGAGACCACCCTCACCATCGCCACTTATCCCTGGCTCGAGCCAAAGCCCGGCTCCATGGGCAAGAAAGGACCGGAATACGACATCGACCTCCTCACCCCCGACGGCCGCTGGGCCGAGGACGGCGAGCAGGGAGAAATCGTGGTTAAGCTCCCCAAGGACGGCCACAAGCCCCTGGGATTGTTCAAGGAGTACCTGCGCGACCCGCAGCTCACCGCTGAGGCCATCAACAATGGCGTCTATCACACGGGCGACGTGGCTTGGAGAGACGAGGATGGGTACTACTGGTTCGTTGGGCGCACCGACGACGTTATCAAGTCGTCAGGCTATCGTATTGGCCCGTTCGAGGTCGAGTCGGCCCTCATGACCCATCCCGCCGTGGTGGAGTGCGCCATCACCGGCGTCCCCGACGACATCCGCGGCCAGGTGGTGAAAGCCACTATCGTCCTCGCCAAGGACTACGTGGAACGCGCCAAGACCGAGGGTGAAAAGCTCATCAAGGAGATACAGAACCACGTAAAGCGCGTCACGGCCCCCTATAAATATCCCCGAATCATCGAATTCGTCAAAGAGCTCCCCAAAACCATCAGCGGCAAAATACGCCGTGTGGAAATCCGCGACAAAAAATAGCAGTACGATCAAGCCACCGTGCCCCGCGGTCAGAAAGGAAGCCGGGCCGTGTCGGCCCGGCAGTATAAACAAGCCACCGTGCCCCGCGGTTTGCCGCGGTGGTCTTCCCCCCAGTTCGATTTCCCTCGATTTCCCCCGATTTCAGTCGAAAAAATTATGAAATATTCCCGCCTAGCCGTCAAAATCGGCTCCAACGTCCTCTCCCGCCCCGACGGCACCCTCGACATCACCCGAATGAGCGCCCTGGTCGACCAAGTGGCCGAGCTGCGTCGCATGGGTCTCGACATCGTCATGATCTCATCGGGAGCAGTCGCCGCCGGCCGCTCCGAGCTCAGAAAGGATGTCGGGCCGTGTCGGCCCGACAGAGACACGCCAAAACCCCTCGACTCCGTCTCCCAGCGACAGCTCTTCTCAGCCGTCGGCCAAGCCAAATTAATCAACCGCTACTACGAGCTCTTCCGCGACCACGGCCTATCCTGCGGCCAGGTCCTCACCACCAAAGAAAACTTCTCCACCCGCCGCCATTACCTCAACCAAAAGCACTGCATGGAGGTAATGCTCGCCGCTGGCGTCATTCCTATCGTCAACGAAAACGACACCGTGTCGCTCACCGAACTGATGTTCACCGACAACGACGAGCTCTCGGGCCTGATCGCCGCCATGATGGGCATGGACGTTTTGGTGATCCTAAGCAATATAGATGGTGTATACGACGGCGATCCCGCCGACCCGGAGTCGCGTCTTATCACCGACGTGGCTCCGGTTGACGACCCCACGCGCTACGTGCAAGCGGCCAAATCCTCGCTCGGCCGCGGGGGGATGGGCACCAAGATGCGCATCGCCCGCAAGGTGGCCTCCGAGGGCCTCGATGTGATTATCGCCAACGGCAAACGCCCCAACATCCTCATCGACCTTATCTCGCGTGACGACACCCCCTGCACCGTCTTCCACGCCGCTGCCGTCGAGCCCTCGAGCGTTAAGAAATGGATTGCCCACAGCGAGGGATTCGCCAAGGGTGAGGTGCATGTCAACCAAGGCGCTGCCGACGCGCTCCTCTCAGGCACCGGCGCCAGCCTTTTGGCTGTAGGAGTTACCCGCATTGTGGGCGATTGGGAAAAGGACGACGTCGTGAAAGTAATCGCCCCCGATGGCCGCCAGATCGCCCTCGGCCGAGTCAGCTACTCCTCGTCCACTACTGCCAAGGTAATGGGCCGCACAGGCCAGCGCCCAGTAATCCACAGCGATTACCTCTACCTCGAAGGCTGCCCTTAATGCTTTAAAGGTTTAATGATTTAAATCCTTATAGCTTTAAGGCTTTAAGGCTGAGGCGATCCACCAGCGTCGCCAGCGCGCAATCCCCCGTGACGTTACACGCCGTCCCGAAATTATCCATCGCGATATACAACGCGATCATCAACGCATTCATCTCCTCGGTAAAGCCAAGGATTGACGACAAGATGCCCAATGAAGCCATAATCGCGCCGCCTGGGATACCCGGCGCGGCCACAATCGCTATACCCAGCATCGCGGCCAGTTGCAGGAACATCCCCGCGTCGTAGGGCACGCCCTGGTAAATCATCAACGCCAGCGCGCACGCCACGATTTTCAGTGCCGAGCCGCTCATGTGGATTGTCGCGCATAGGGGGATAACAAAACCCGCCACGCTCTCGTTGACACCCGTCTTGATTGTCTGCTTCAGCGTCACTGGTATCGTGGCGGCTGAGCTCTGCGTGCCCAGCGCGGTCATATACGCCGGAAGCATCGTGCGCAGCATCTTCAGCGGATTCCGCTTGGCGGCCGCTCCCGCGATGCTGTATTGCAGCAACAAGATGCCGATATGAAGCACGAAAATCACCGCGATCACCTTCACGAACGTCTGCAGGATCGCTCCCACCTGCCCCTCCATGGTCATCGTAAGGAAGATTCCGAAGATGTACACCGGCAGCAACGGGATTATCACGCCGCGGATGGTCAAGTCGATGATGTCGCGAAATTGTCGGGCCGCTTTGCTCAGACCGTCAGCGTGGGTGTAAGCTATGCCGATGCCCACGGTGAACGACAGCACAAGCGCGGTCATCACCCCCATCGGCGCCGGTATCTCCACCGTGAACCACGGCTTAGAAAGGATGTCGGGCCGTGTCGGTCCGACAGTATAGGCCCCCTCAGGTGAAATGATATCCGGGAAAATCGCCGCGCCGGTAAAATATGAAATCGCGCCCGCGAGGAACGTCGCCGAATAGGCAAGCACCACGGTTGTTAGCAGCATCTTGCCGGCACCGCGCCCGATGTCGCCGATTGCCGGCGTGACAAAGCCGATGATAATCAGCGGAATAAGGAACCCCAGGAACTGGCCGAAAATACCGTTGAATGTGGCGCACAGAGCCGCCAACCACCCCGGCGCCACCATTCCCGCGCCTATTCCCAGCGCGATAGCTATTATAATGCGGGGAAGCAACCCCATCTTGGTTAACGCTTTGAAACTCATATTCCTAAAACGCAGAAATCCCCCGCTTATTGCCTTAGCTAAGTAAGTAGGAAGTCCCGCCGTGCCGGCGGGACAGCTCAAGTAGGAAGTCCCGCCGTGCCGGCGGGACAGTTTTCTCTGGCGGGCCGTGCCGGCCCGCCTTCCTTTCTAAATGAGGGATACCCCTTGTAACAATCCTGTAACAAAAAATCTCAAAATTTAATCATCAGTTATTCAATTATTTATCCTTAAAAATCCCTATCTCTTAAAATTTTTAACAAAAAATATTTGTAAAATTATTTGCACAGAAAAATATTTTGTATATTTGAGACGTGAAACGGAAAAATCGACTATTTACCCTATCGCGCTATTTACTAATTTCTATTCATCTAAAACTTCACTACTATGGGCTCCTCTAAATTCCAATCCAATCTCATGAAGCTGCAAAGCAATATGCTCAACTTCGCTTATATGCTTACCGCCAACCGCGACGACGCTTACGACCTCCTCCAGGACACCACCCTCAAAGCTCTCGACAACGAAGAGAAGTACATCGACAACACCAACTTCAAAGGCTGGGTGTTCACCATCATGCGCAACATCTTCATCAACAATTACCGCCGCGTGGCCCGCGCAGCCACTGTTGTCGACTCCACCGAAAACCTCTACCACCTGAATCTCTCCCAGGATTCAGGCTTGGAAACTCCCGAAGGCGCCTTTGGCGCCAAGGAGATCACTCAATACCTGAGCGAGTTTCCCGACGAATATCGCGTTCCTTTCTCGATGCACGTCGCCGGCTACAAGTACAACGAGATCGCCGAGAAGATGAACCTCCCCCTTGGCACCGTCAAGAGCCGCATCTTCTTCGCCCGCCAGCGCCTCCAGAAGCGTTTCGCCGATTACCGCTAAGTAGGAGGTCCCGCCGTGCCGGCGCCCCAGCTTAAGTAGGAAGTCCCGCCGTGCCGGCGCCCCAGCTTAAGTAGGAAGCTGGGCCGTGTCGGCCCAGCAGTATCAACAAGCCACTGTGCCCCGCGGTTTGCCGCGGTGGTCTCCTGAAAAAGCCCCCATAGTTACTTAAATACGCAATTGAAAGGGCCGTCCCCGGCTGGGGACGGCCCTCAATCATGCGTCAGCCCTGGGAGGGGACGGCCTTAATCACCTGCTACTGCTCTTCCTCGGCGGCTGCCAGGGCTGCTTCCTCTTCCTTGGTGAGCCACTTCACGCGCACGTGGGTCTCAGGGTAGCGGAGAACCATGCAAGAGGCCTCGGTGATGACGATCGCGTCGGTGTTGCGCTGGCCCGAGGTGCGCAGGTCCAGTTTCTCCGTCTGGAAGGGAATGTGGCAGTACTTGGTCACATACTCAGGGTCGAGAATCAATCCGTCGCGCTCGTGGCCGCACTGGTCGAACGTCTCGCAAGGCAACACGTAGAGGGAGCCGAATTTGCTCACGATCTCGTTGAAGTCGATGCCCCACTTGGTCACGCGTTCCTGGGAATTCACCAGGCGATTGAACGTTAGGCAGTTGATCTCCTCCACAAGTTTCGACCCCGCAATCAAGATCTTGCGCGTCGATCCGTTGTTCTTGGTGAACGCCTTGTAGCACAGCGCCACCAGGTCCTTCTCTTTGAAGGTCGACGGCATATTGTGGTCGCGGCCGGCCTGGTTCCAGATTCCGCCGGTGAGGTAAATCTCCCCCTTGGTGGGGTCGTTGACCTTGGCCTTGGTGCCGAACAGGAAGTTCTTCTCCATGCCCAGGCGCATGTCGTAGATGGCTACCTCCTCCTGGTCGCTGAGGGTCCAGCCTACCTCTTTGTTGGCCAGTTTCATAAGCGTCGACTGCTCGATCTGGGCCTTGAAGATTTGGCAGTAGTTGTCGGCCTTGGTGGGTACCGCCTCGAAGGAGGTCGTCTGCACGTCAAGCTCGCCGGCAGCGCGGCCCATGCGGATGAGTTTGGTCCCCTTGTCCATTGCGGGAACCACGGCCACGCCTGAGGTGTCGAAGTTGTTTACCGAGATCACGTTGACCGTCTTGGTTTGAGTGCGCGAAACCACATAGAGCACGAGGGGCTGTTGGCTCGAGGCCGTAATGGAGGGCACGAGAATCGTCTCCGAGGCCTCAAACATGTTCTCCTTGGCTACCGTCAGGGTGAGAGGAGAGTTGGTCGAGCTCCCTTCGGTGGACTTCGCTAGCTCGGTTTCAGTCTCCTTGGTGTCCACCGAGTAGTACTGCACAGTCATTGAGTCGGCGGCGCGGCTGCCGGTGCAGCGAGTAATCTGGTCAACCGGGGTGGCCATGGGACGGATCTTGGTGATGCGGTTGTCGATCTCGCTACGCAAGAGGCCCGGGGCTACCTCCTCGGTGACCGAGGTGGTGAGGGGGCCGTCGGTGACGTGGGTCCCTCCCGCGGTACCCGCTACAACAGCCGCCGAAGCGTAGATCATGTCTCCGTCGCCGCCCAAGGCGAGCCAAAGGGCCACTGTGGCAATCGCCACGAGAAGGGTTACTACGCCGTTGTCGCTTTTCACCCACTGGATCATCTGGTCAATCATGCCAGAAAGATTCTTCACATTGAAATTTTTCATAAAAGTTGAATGTTGAAAGTTGAATGTTGAAAGGTTTCTAGTTCCTAGTTTTTAGTTAATGGGGTAATTTTAAAGGAGGAAAGGATAAAAGGGGCTATTATAAGCCCCCGTTTCGGGGGGGTGGGGGCCGATTCGGCTTAGTCCCAGATGGAGCGTCGGATGTGATTGAGGATCAGGGCCTTGGCCGACTGCGTGGGAGCTTCCAGCTCGCGAGGCCGCGACATCAGCTCCTCAATGCGTTCATTACGGCCCTTAAGATAACCGCGGCGCTCAGCCGCAGCAAGAACCTCTTCAAGATCCACTCGAGTGACCTCCGGCCTGGGCCCTTGCGACGCCACTGGCTCGGCTGAGGTGGCACCCTCTTCATTGTGCCCCGTGCACTCTTCACTGAGCCCTGTGCGCTCTTCGTTGTGCCCTGTGCACTCTTCATTGTGCACTTCCTGGTTGATGGTTTCATTTTCTTCCATAGCATTATTGGTTTTTGGTGGTTAAGAATTACGGTACAAAATTACCCCCGGCTATGGGCCGAGGGTATGTCATTTTCACCAAAAGCATATTTTTTTTCATGTTATCGACAATTTTGGGCAGTTATCAACACGGGAGGCGGTTTTTGCTTTTTAGTTTTTGGTATTTGACGGAAATGATGTTACTTTGCATTGTGCAAAATTATAATTGCTTATGGGTAAAATAATTGCAATAGCCAATCAGAAAGGCGGAGTAGGAAAAACCACCACCACCATCAACTTGGGAGCCTCCCTCGCGGCCGCCGGCCAAAAAGTGCTTATTATCGACGCCGACCCCCAGGCCAACGCCACATCGGGATACGGTATCGACCCAAAATCGATGACCTCATCCATTTACGAGTGCCTGGTGGACAACTACCCCCTGCAAGGCTCCCAAGTGAAGACGTGTGTCGAGGGCCTCGACCTTATCGGCTCCCGTATCGACCTCGCTGGCGCCGAGCTTGAACTGATCAACAAATCCGACCGCGAGCGCGTGCTTCAACACCTACTGGAGCCTATCGCTCCACAATACGACTATATCCTCATCGACTGCTCCCCGTCGCTGGGCTTGATAACTGTGAACGCGTTGACAGCCGCGCAGTCGGTAATAATCCCGGTCCAGGCCGAGTATTTCGCCCTCGAGGGAATCTCCAAGTTGTTGAACACTATACGCATCATCAAGTCGCGACTCAACCCCCATCTCGAGATTGAGGGATTCCTCTTGACAATGTACGACGCGCGCCTGCGCTTGGCCAACCAGATTTACGAGGAGCTGAAGGGACATTTCGGGCAGATGGTGTTTGACACCGTCATCCCGCGCAACATCCGCCTAAGCGAGGCCCCGAGCCACGGCCTGCCGGCGCTCCTCTACGACCCCGAGAGCCGCGGAGCCACATCCCACGTGATGCTCGCCAAAGAAATCATCTCCAAGAACTCCAAGAATAAATAATATGGCATTGAAACGCAACGCATTAGGGCGAGGCCTTGACTCGCTAATACCAATGGACGACGTGCCCGCCGCCGGCACGACGGCTATAAACACCGTGCCACTAAGCCAAATCTCGCCCAATCCCGATCAACCTCGCCAGACATTCGCCCAGGATGCTCTGGACGACTTGACGCGCTCGATCACAACGTATGGCGTGCTTCAGCCCATTTCCCTGAGGCAAGTTGGCCCCTCAAGCTACCAGATAATCGCTGGTGAGCGTCGCTATCGTGCCGCTTTGGCCGCAGGTCTGCGCGAGATCCCCGCATATATACGCGACGCCAACGAGCAAGAGCTCACCGAGATGGCTCTAATCGAGAACATCCAGCGCGAGGATCTCAACCCCATCGAAATCGCCCTTACCTACAACAAGCTCATCGACCAATATCACCTCACCCAGGAGCAGCTTTCGGAACGCATCGGCAAAAGTCGAGCTGTGATCGCCAACGCGTTGCGCATGCTTCGCCTGCACGCTGATGTGCAATTGGCCCTGAGCGAGAGGCGATTGACCGAGGGACATGCCCGCGCTATTCTAAGGTTGGACGACCACCAGATGCAGAATAAACTGTTCCATCGTATCCTGGCCGAGGACCTGAGCGTGCGCCGCGCCGAAGAGCTTGCCAAAGAGATGCTCGAGGGGGTGGAAATAACCCCCAAGAAACCCACGCTAAAACGCGAAAAAAACCGCCTTTTCGACGAATTGAAGCAAAACCTCTCCGCCCGCTTTTCCGCTCCCGTCCAGCTCCATTGCGACGCCAACGGAAAAGGCCGCATTACCTTCTCCTTCCGCGACCAAGAGCAGCTCACCCGCCTGATCGCCCTCTTCGACCAAATCCAAGGCTAAGTAGGAAGTCCCGCCGTTAAGTAGGAAGTCCCGCCGTGCCGGCGGGACAGCTCCTCCCCTCGGGCTCGACTTCCCTCGATTTAAGTCGATTTAAATCGATTTAAGTCGAAAGAAATCGAGAGAAATCGAGAGAAATCGAAAGAAATCGAGAGAAGTCGAAAGAAATCGAAAAAAATCGATATAAATCCGCGTGGAAAAAGCCCACTATTCATAGGCCCCTATCGCCCCGGCGCGTGCCGTCCCGTAGCGGTCGTAGGCCGCCGCCGGTAGCGTCAACGACGCGTCGGCCGCTCCCCGCGCCGGTGAATCCTCCTTCAACCGATAGTCGAAGTAATAATCCTCCCGCACGGTATAGTACAGCGGGTCGGTGTCCCACAGGCAGTTGATGAAATTATCGTCATCCGCCCCGGCTGATTTCAGCACGCAGCGCCGCATCAACACCGTCGAGCCCTCCAGGTCGCCGTGCGACAGGTCCGTCCCGTTGCCGTAAACGATGGTGTTGTCGATGTTGGCCTTCAGGTAGGGGAGTCCCGAGGAGTCGTCATCCTCGCTCGTCACGTGGGCAAGCTGTAACGAAGGCCCCCCAAGTGCGGTGAACAGGTAGTAATTGGCTATGGTACAATGATTTAATGTCAACTCGCCGCCACGTACATACATTACGCCCAGCGAAGCGTCCGAGAACTCGCACCCGATTGCGGTGACACCCGTGTGGGCCGCTTGAAACACATAGCTCCCCGAGTTGTGAAGCTGGCAATTGAGCATATACAGCTCAGGGGCGTTCATCGAGCCCCCCAGCGAGTCGGCCACCACGCCGTAGCTTGTGTTGCGTATCGACGTGTGGCTCAGCTTGTTCCCTTTCGACGAAGGAGTGAAGAACAATCCCTCCCACTGCGACGCCAACAACTCAAACGGTATCGTCGTCACAACGTTCCCCAAGCGGTCGCCCACCATCTCCACCGGCTGCTCGGCCGTGCCGTTCACCTCCAGGGTGCCGCGCACGATAAATTCAGCCTTGTCGTGGAAATACAGCGTGACGCCGGGATCGACGATCAATTTCGCGCCCTCCTCTACCACGATCGAGTCCCACACCTGGTAGGGGTACTCGGCCGTCATTCGGGAGTCTTGGGTGATCACCAGCGAGCGTATCGGCTCCACGTCAAAGCCATCGGCGTGCAACACCACCGACCGTGTCACTCCCAGGGTAGTGAAATCCAAATGGTCCTCGACGGCGAGGAGCCCCGGCTTGCCGTTCACCGGCGCCGTGGCCTCCACAAACACGTAGATTGAGTCGTTGGGGCGTATCTCCACGTTGGAGAACGTGCGTCCCGACTGACCGTCCACGTTCAGACGAAACACTCCCGAGGCGTCGTTCCTCAGGGATATCGTATTGATATTAATGATTTTGTCGTGACGGTTGTACACCACGAAACGGTGAGTGGGGGTGCCTTGGCCAGTGAAGACGTTACCGAGCTTGAGCGTATCGACCGAGAATGTCGGCTGGTCGCTCGATGAGGTCGACACGCCGTCCTCGATGCACGAGACAACGCAGATGGGCAGCAGGGCGAGTATAATGATTCTTATAAAATTCTTCATAACAATCATATAACGCAATCCCCCGCCGTTTATTGCCTCCTCATTTGTCTTGAATGGTCAATGCAATCTGGCCAAGAATCGGCCCATATTTTGCTCGGGAAATAAGGTGGGCATACATGGCGTCCTCCCCTTCTCCTACGATGATGCGTTGGTTAAGATAAGCATCCAACCTTTACATCATTAACGTTATCGCAATAGAAACATAGCACCGCAAGATCATTATCTCGTAAAAAGGCAGCTAAAGTTTCTGAAATTTTCGATAGGAGGGTGTATTCGATATATTCCGAGCCAGACTCCCTCATAAGAGTGACATCATAAAACTCTAATGACAAAGCGGTGGGGTCGGATGTGAAGGATGATAACACTGTTTCGTGGTAACGAGAAAGGGCGACTCGTAATTGGTCGCCCTTATCGTTTTTTATAATGAACGAAATTTCCATTATACCTTAATCTCGAAAGTACATGTGTCCTTGGCAGCCAATTTCTTTGGCTGCTCATGCTTGCGTTTTTCCCAATTCTTAAAGAATTGAACTGCTTCAGCACTGGGGTGAGATATAATAATATCTTGCGTCATAATCGGGTATTCTTAGCCTTGCAAAATTAAATATAAAACAAGAGAATATCAAACTCGAGTCGCCAAAAAGAGGTAATTTAACCATTTTTAATAGTGGAAGGAGGAGCCGCCCAGGAATTCACGCAGGAGCGACGTGGGAGGTATCATTTTGTCGGGAATCTGCTGGAAGTACCCCAGGAAGGTGATCAGGCGCGAGGCCTCTCCGTACTCGGGGATGTCCCTCGGCACGTGCTTGAGAATCTCCTCCCCGTACTCCTTCATGACGCCCAGCTCGAAAAGCAGCGAGGAGTTGAACGTTGCGTTGGCGTTCTCTTGATACGGGAAAATCCACCGCTCCTCGCCGCGGCGCACCGACGGCCAGCGCTTGATGGTGTCCTCGGCGGTCACGCCGCGGTACTTGTAGTCGCGGATTATGCGGCGTAGCAGGCGGTTGTCGGTCGTCGGCACCCAGTTGTGGTCGTCAATCGACAACGTCGTGAGAGCCGACACGTAGATTCGGTACTTCATGCGCTCCTCGATGTGGGACGTGAGCTCGGGATTCAACCCGTGGATACCCTCGATCAACAGCACCGAGCCCTCCTCCAATTTCACCTTCTCGCCGCGGAACTCGCGTTTCCCCAGCTCGAAATTATAATAAGGGAGCTCCACCTCCTGTCCTTGCAACAGCGCGTTGAGGTCGTTGTTGAAACGGTCGAGATCCAGAGCGTAGAGGCTCTCGAAGTCGTAGTCGCCGTTCTCCTCGCGGGGTGTGTGCTCCCGGTCGAGGAAATAGTTGTCGAGCGAAATCATCTGGGGACGCAACAGGTTGCACACCAGCTGCACGGCCAGACGCTTGGTGGTGGTGGTTTTGCCCGACGACGACGGACCGGCGATCAACACGAAGCGAGCCCCGCCCTCGCGGTATCGCGCCGCGATATCGTCGGCGATCGAGCCGATTTTCTTGTCGTGCATCGCCTCGGCCACGTTAATCAGAAGGTTGGCGCGACGATCGATGACGGCCTCGTTCAACTCCCCCACGTTTTTCACCCCCACAACCTCGTTGAACAGCAGGTGCTCGGTGAACGCGTGGTACATCTTCTCCTGCGTTATCGGCTGTTGTGGCACATCGGGATTCGTCGGGTCCTGGCCCATCAGCAGCATTCCCTCCTTGTAGGGGATAAGGTCGAAGACCCGCAGCAATCCGGTGGATGGAGCCAACACGCCGTAATAGCTGTCGCAAAGGCCGTCGAGACGGTAGTATATCGTGTAGAGCTCGCGGGTGGTTTGGAGCAGTTTCACTTTGTCCATCAACCCTTGGCGCTCAAAAATCGGAATCACGTCCTTGGTCAAGCGCTCCTTGCGCTCAAAGGGGATGTCGCGCTCCACCAGGCGTATCATCTCGTCGCGCAGCGAGGCTACCACCTCGGGGGTCACCTCTTGTCCGTGGAGGCAAGCGTAGTAGCCGCGGGATATGGAATGCTCAATGCGCAGTGTAGCCTGTGGGTAGAGCGTGTTTACGGCCTTGTAGAGCATCATGCACAGCGAGCGGATGTAGGCGCGGCTCCCCGAGGCCGAGGTGGTGGTGAGAAATTCCACCTGCTTGGGGGCGAACACGGGATATTGCAAGTCCTCTGTCTTGTTGTTGACGCGTGCGCATATTGGGCGGAAAGGGATATAGCCCCCCAGGCGCTCCAGGATCTCACTCAGGGTCTCGCCCCCGGTAATCGGCACATATTGCTCGATATTCTTGCAGTAGATTTTCAGTTGGTTGCTCATAGTTGTAAGTTGAAAACGCTAGCTCTCAGGCTCGAAATGGCCCTTGGACGCCCGTTGTAAGTTGAAACGATATCCCTCAAGAGGGCTACGCCGCTTCAAAATTAATGATTTTTTGGGAAAATTTGTTCACTTGCACCCAAAAATACCAGCATTGACAGCCTGCGGCAGCAAAATAACCGCCGCAGGCTCAACGAGGGGCTTGCGGCGGAATCTCTTGGTAATTGGCTAAACGCTAAACGCTAAATGCTAAATGCTAAACGCTAAACGCTTCCTACTTTCCTTGGAAATACTTGCGGGCCGTGTCGATGTCGTCGATAAAGTCCTGCATATCCTGTTCGTGGTCGGCCTCCTCGGCCAGAATCTTCTTGGCCAGGTCGCAGGTCACGAAATCCTTGCCCTCAGTGAGCTCGGCAATCTCCTGGTAACGGCGCATGGCGCACTCCTCGGCCGCGCGAATCACCTTGACGAAATACTCCGAGGTGAACTCCGTGGGGGTGTCGTACACGCAGCGAGCGTGTGTGAGCCAATCCTGAGGGGTCAACACTGGCACGCCCTCCAGCTCGATGATACGGTCGATTACCCACCCGGCGTGCTTGAGCTCTGCGTCGGCGTGTTTCTCAAACTCTTTCTCGATTGATTCCCTCTGGGCGCCTTTCACCATCTTGGCGGCGGTCCAGTATTGATAATATGCCAGCCACTCCTCGCTCAGGGCGGCGTTCAATTGGTCCAGAACCAACGACACATCGATTTTGCCTTTCAACAAGGCCACACTTTCTTTTGCCATAGTAGTATTTGTTTTTTAGACTATTCAGTAATTATAGAACACCGAGAGGGGGGATTAAGTTTATAGTTTCTTGTTTATAGTTTCTAGTTTCTAGTTTCTAGTTTCGCTAAATTGAATATTCACCGCTTTTCACCCCTTGAGCTATTAACTAGAAACTAGAAACTAGAAACTAGAAACTATAAACCCCAAAACTTGGCCGCATCGCGAAAAACGCGTATCTTTGGGCCGTGAAAGGGCTAAGGCCGCATGATTGTGTTGAATATAACTCAATTCTACCCTTAAATATACCAACATTAAACACGATAACCCGCATGAAACAACATTTACTGCTGGTCCTGGCGCTGGCCGGGAGTACTGCCGCCGCAGCTTCCACCGTGCATGAGCTGCGTGGCGTTAAATACGATGTCGACACCGTCGCCTATTACAAGGCCGGTCCAGGCATGATGCACACCCGTCTACGCTATCAAAGTCAAGAGACAACTTCCAAGCACTTCACTGCCAACGTGCTAACCATCGACTTGAACAACTCGCCCAACCTCGAGCTGCGCATGCACCTTGGGTGTGACTCGGTGCACACCTCCGAGAAAATGACCCGCGTGGCCAGCCGTCACCAGGACGACAACAACCAATACGTGGCCTGGATCAACGGCGACTTCTTCATCACCTGGGGCTCAACCCCACTGATGCTCGGCTACCCCAACATGACGGCTTGCCACCAAGGCCAAATGGCCATCTCTGACAACGTCGACCACGACAACCACATCGACGCCTGGATTATGGACTGGAACCGCGGTATGTGGTGCGACCAAACTGTCCTCAACAACACCGCTACCCTCCCCTCGGGCCAGGTGTTGTCGCTGTATGGTGTAAACTTCGCCCGACGCGACGATGCCCGACGCGACGCCGAGGACGACTCGTCGGACATCGTCCTTTTCAACCAATATCGCGGTCACTATACCCACTCGGCCGCTGGATGGACCGAGGTTGCCCTCGAGCTGGCCGACGGCGCTGAGTGGAAAATCAACTCACCTGTTACCCTCAAGGTGGTTTCCGCGCCTTCAACGGGTGGCAACATGGCAATCGCTACGGGTGGAGCCGTGCTGGCCGCCGGTCCCTCGGTAGGTTCCACCCTCGCCGCCTTGCAACCCGGTGACGAGGTCACCGTCAACATCGGCCTCACCTTGCCCACCTTCGACAACCTTGCCCCCGACGTGAAGGAGGTGGTGGGCGGCGACGTCACCCTCCTGCGCAATGGCGAGGCCGTGATGACAGCCAACCGCTTCATCAACTCCCGCGACTCGGAATATCCCCGCACGATGATAGGTTACGACCAGAATCGCACCCGCTTCGTGATGTGCACCGTCGATGGCAAAACGGCTCTAAATACGGGAGTTAGCTATCCTCAGGGAGCCGAGCTGATGCGTTGCCTGGGATGCTGGGACGCTCTCGACCTCGACGGTGGCGGCTCAACCATGATGTGGCTCCAACAGGAAGGCTTCGTCAACACCCCAAGCGACGGCTCGGAGCGCGCCGTTGGCTCGGGCCTATTCGCCGTAATCACCTCGCCCAACGACAACGAGGTGACCGAAATCAGTTTCTACGACCAGTCGAAGACCATCCCCCAATACGGCTACTACACCCCTAAAGTGTTGGCTTACAACCAGTATGGCCAGTTGATAGATATGGAGTTTACCGACTATACCCTGTCGGCTCCCGCTGGCACGGTTACAATAAGCGACGACGGTCGCTCGATCATGGCCCCGCAGCCCTGCTCATTTGCCCTCACCGCCACCTACGGCGACGCCACGGCCACCATCCCCGTCTACGTGGCTCAGGCGAGCGAGATCGCGCTGGGTTACAGCTCGTTGCTCATCGACAACATTCACCCCGTCACCATCCCCGCCAACGCGGTGGTCGACGGTGACCTGATGCCCCTCGACGCCGCCGCGCTGGCCTGGAACACCACCGACGCCGCTGTGGCCGCTATCGGAGCCGACGGCACTGTTACCGGTTTGGCCGACGGCCTCACCACCATCGAGGCCACCGTGGGTGGCCAAACCGCCACAACTAGCGTCACTGTTGAGTGCCCTACCGCTCCCCTTATGCCCATTGAATCCATCTATGAATCAGGTGCTTGGAGCGTCAAGGGAACATCGGCTACTGCCACTATCGACGCCGTGAGCGCCGATGGCCTCGAGATCACCCATAAGGTTACCTCCACACGCTCACCTACCGTCACCCTCACTCCCGCTACCCCCATTCAGCTGTGGAGCTGGCCCGACGCTTTAGCTCTTAATCTCACGGCTACAGGCCCCACAATCAGCAAGATAGCCGCCACGGTTACACCCAACGGCGCTCGCAACACCAGCGTCACAGGTAGCGAGGCCACGTTGGACGCTCCCTGCGAGGTTACCTTCGACTTGAGCGACCTGGCCACATCCCCCGACATCTATCCCATTACCCTGCAGTCGATTACGCTCACTTTCGGTGCAACTGGGGAAGGCACGCTTAAGGTCGCCGGGCTTAATCAGGTGTACAACGGTTTCTCGGGTGTGGAGTCGATTCCCGCCGTTACCCCCGGGGCCTACGACCCCAACGCCCCGGTTGAGTATTACAACCTCCAGGGCATTCGCGTAACCGCTCCGCAACCAGGCCAATTGCTCATCCGCCGCCAAGGCCCCGCCGCCCGCCTCATCCTCCACTAAACAAGACCCACTGAACCGTCGGTAAACTATAGCTTACTTCTTATTGTTGTAATATGAAAAAAAGTAGTAACTTTGCATCGTTAATTATCTGAAACAAAAAGCCATGGCACTCGAAATACGTACAATTCCCGTCCTTACAGGGGAAGCCGCTGAGCAATTCTTACAAACCGCCGAAGAAAATGAACGCAATCCCCGTCGAGAAAGGATTCGCTTTTCTATGGAGGATATTAAGCAAATTGCAAACAGTGGAATGGACCGATTAAAACGTTTGCAAAGTGAGTGTTCTAAGTCTTAAAGATTTAGAATTGCTGCCTGTATTGAACAGCAATTCACTTGATGGTTTTTCTTGCGGCAACGATGATCTTGACGATTTCTTTCGTCACGACGCATTCCTTTATGCGGAGCAATTGTTGGGTAAAACTTATTATTTTTCCACAAAAGACGAAAATCCTCAAATAATAGGGGCTTTTACGGTTTCTAATGACAGTATAAAAGCTTCTCTGATTTCTTCTTCCACCAGGAACCGCATACAACGCAAGATTCCTAACTCTAAGCGCACCAGGAGCTATCCGGCGATATTGATAGGGCGCCTCGGAGTTAGCTCATCCATGCGAGGAGAATCCATTGGTAGCCAAATCCTTGACTATATAAAAGGCTGGTTCTTTTCTCCTGATAACAAGAGCGGTTGTCGGTTTATTGTAGTAGACGCCTATAATCTTGTAGATCAAGAGAATAAAAAGAGCAACGTGCTACGCTTTTACGAAAATAACGGCTTTAAATATCTATATCCCAGCGAAAGTGAGGAACGCGAGGTTTTTGGCATTGCATCTGATCAGCCGCTCAATACGCGTCTTATGTATTTCGACTTGCTCTCCTTGAAATGACCCGTGGAATCTGATACAGTTGCTCCGTTAACATAAAATCTCCGCGTCCTTGATTGGGGGACGTGGAGATTTTTGTACCTTTGCACCGAATTATGCCCAATCGAAAACATTTTACGGAATTGGCCTCTAGATAATCGACCACATTGAGAAAATCGCCTCTATATATAATCGTCGCAATTTTGGTTACGCTCTTGGCTCCCGCGCTTTTGTCGCGGGCTGGAGACGACGTGGCCGGCGAGGGCGCTTTCCCTAAGGTCGATTCAATCGACAATGCCGGGATTCCCGAGATTCCCGAGATTCCCGGGATTCCCGAGATTCACGATGTTCCCGAGATTCCCGATAGCCTCCAAGGCGACAGCCTCGATAGCGCCGTCGATAGCGTGCTTGGGTTAGGCGACAGCCTGGTGGCCGCTCTGCCCCGGCCCTCGCTTAAAAGCGACTCCACCCGCAAGTCGCTGATACGCAAGGAAAAAGTCGACCTCGACCACCAAGTGGTTTTCTCCTCCAAGGACTCCATGATTATGCTCGGCCAGAGCCATGCCTACATGTACGGCACGGGCAAAATCGTCTACGGCGACATGACGCTCGACGCCGACAACATCGACCTCGACCTGAAAACCTCCACCGTTTACGCCGTGGGCACAACCGACACCGCCGGCGAGGTGCAAGGTTCACCCGTGTTTGTCGAAAGCGGCACCTCCTACGAGACCGAAACCATGCGCTACAACTTCAAAAGCAAGCGCGGCTACATCACCGATGTCGTCACCCAGCAAGGCGAAGGCTACCTCACTGGCGGCCAAACCAAAAAAATGGAGAATGACGACTACTACATCCAAAACGGTAAGTACACCACCTGCGACAACCACGACTGCCCCCACTTCTACCTCCAGTTGACAAAAGCCAAGGTGCGTCCGGGCGAGAACATCGTCACCGGGCCGGCCTACATGGTGTTGGCTGGTTTGCCCTTGCCGCTGGCAATCCCCTTCGGCTACTTCCCCTTCAGCGACAAATATTCCTCGGGTATCATCTTCCCCACCTTCGGCGACGATTACCAGCGTGGCTTCTACCTGAGCGACGGCGGCTACTACTTCGCAATCAACGACAACATCGACCTCGCCCTCACTGGCGAAATCTATACCAAAGGCTCATGGGGACTGGCCGCACAATCAACTTACGCAAAGCGCTACAAATTCAACGGCAACTTCCAAATCAACTACCTCAAGTCGATATACGGCGACAAGGGACTCCCCGACTACTCCAAGCAGACCAACTTCCAGATCCTGTGGACCCACTCCCAGGACTCAAAGGCCAACCCCAACATGTCGCTCTCGGCGTCGGTAAACTTCACAACCTCGGGCTATACCCGCAACGACATCAACTCCTACTACTCATCGGCATTCACCGAAAACACCAAGAGCTCGTCCGTGAACATGACTTACCGTTTCCCCCAGAGCAAATGGTCGTTGTCGACCACCCTAAATATCAGCCAGCGCACCCAGGACTCAACCCTCAACGTGTCGTTCCCCAACGTTACGGTCACTATGTCGCAAACGGCTCCTTTCAAGCGAAAAAAAGCCGTCGGCGCCGAGAAATGGTACGAGAAAATCAAATTGAGCTACTCGGGCCAGTTGCAAAACTCGTTGACGGCCAAGCAAAACGTGTTTTTCAAGAAAAGCCTGATCAAGGACTGGCGCAACGGAATGAAGCACTCCATCCCCATCTCGGCCACGTTCAACGTCTTCAGCTACCTTAACGTTACACCCTCCGTTACCGTCACCGACCGCATGTACACCACCAAGGTGAAGCGCCAATGGGACCCCAACGCCGCCGCTGAGGTGTGCGACACATCCTACTCGTTTTACAACGTGTGGGACTTCTCAGGCTCCGTATCCCTCGACACCAAAATCTACGGCTTCTACAAGCCCCTGCCCTTCCTGGGCGACAAGGTGAAGATGATTCGACACGTGTTCACCCCCACCATCTCATTCTCAGGTGCCCCCGACTTCTCATCGTCGTTCTTCGGCTACTACGGCCGATACAACTACGTCGACTCGGAGGGCAAAACCCAGCAGAAAATCTACTCCATGTTCCCCAACTCGCTCTACGGCGTGCCCGGGCAAGGCAAAACCGGCATGGTGTCGGTCTCGTTGGCCAACAACGTGGAGATGAAGGTAAAAAGCGACGCCGACTCCACTGGCGAGAAGAAGATTTCTCTAATCGAGAATTTCACCGTCTCGCAAAGCTACAACTTCGCCGCCGACTCCCTGCGATGGAGCAACATCAACACCTCGCTCCTGCTGCGATTGGTGAAGAATTTCAACTTGAATCTATCGGCCGTTTGGGACGTCTACACCTACGCCCTTACCCCCTCCGGCTCTCCCGTGCGTGTCAACAAAACCCGCCTTCAAGCCGGAAAGGGCCTGGCAAAGCTCTCCAGCACCGGCACCTCCTTCTCCTACACCTTCAACAACGCCACCTTCAAAAAAGGCGGCTCAAGCTCCAACAACTCCAATAAAGGCAACTCCAACAAGGGCAACTCTAGCCGCGATGACGACGAGCCAGGCAACAACGGGCCTGGTGGCAAGGGCTCAAGCGACGACGATATCCAGCTCGACGGCGACGGCTACATGCCTTGGAGCGTACCGTGGAACCTCTCGATCAACTATTCCGTCAACTACTCCTACGGCTCGTTCAACTACGACAAAATGGAGTACAACGGCAAGTGGACCCAAAACCTCAGTTTCTCGGGAAATATCCGCCCCACTAAAAACTGGAATTTCGGTTTCTCGGCATCCTATAACTTTGATACCCACAAGATTGCCTACATGAACTGCAACATCACCCGCGACATGCACTGCTGGTCGATGCGTGCCTCGTTCGTGCCCGTGGGTCCCTACAAGAGCTACAACTTCCACATTTCTGTCAACTCGTCGCTGCTGTCCGATCTCAAGTACGACAAGCGGTCGTCATATTCCAACGGTGTCACATGGTACTAACCCCCGAACAACGACGACGTTACGCCCGCCAAACCCCCATCCCTGAGTTTGGTCCAAAAGGTCAGGTAAAATTGCTTGAAAGCAGCGCATTGGTCGTAGGTTGCGGCGCCCTGGGTTCGCTGGTCGCTGTACAACTGGCCGTCGCTGGCGTGGGCCGTATCGGAATCGCCGATTACGACACCGTGGATATCTCCAACCTCCACCGGCAGCTTTTTTTCACCGAATCGGAAACCGGTAAGCGAAAATCCTCACTGATCCTCAAGGCGATACACGACCGCAATCCCCATACGATGATCGAAGAACACCAACTGCTTGTAACTGAGACGGTGGCACGCCGTATCTTCCCCTCCTACGACGTTGTGATCGACGGCAGCGACAATCCCGCGACCAAGGCGATGTCCTCCCGCGTTTGCGACGAATTGGGCATCCCATGCGTCATCGGTGGCGTCGAAGCCCTTTCCGGCATGATCCTCACCCAATTAGGCGCCCCGGCCTTGGACGGCCATTTAGGCACCCGGGACATGGACGGCCATAACTCCACCTGGGCATCCCTATTTCCCGCTGACGACACCTCCCCATCTTTCTCCCCCTGCTCCTTTACAGGCGTGCTTGGCCCTGTCCCCGGGGTCATCGCCTCCCTGCAATCACTCGAAGCCATCAAGATCCTCGCGGGCATAGGCCGCCCTTTGGCATCCCGCCTGCTTATCTTCGACGGCCTCAACGCCACCTTCCGCGAAATTCAGCTTTAGTCGAAAATCTCCCGCGCCAGCGACACCGTGCGCAACGACGACAACGGCACTCCGTGCAACGTATAGTAGCGTAATATCCCGTCAAGGATGTCATTTCGCTCCCTCCGCGACAAGCGAAACAGTCGCGACGTGCGGTAATTAATCCGGGCCAGCCGCGCCGCGAATGCCGTCTCGGTGGGTGATAAAGTGTTTGGCGTTCCCCAAGCCACGCGTCCCTCTTCAAGGGAGAAGGTCGCCCCTGCAGCCACATCCGTAAAATCAGGCTCGATACCCACAAACCGCGTCAAGCCCACCAAAAACGCCAAGTGGAAATTGGCCAGTGTCATCCCCCTTTCATCGGCCGCCTCGAGAGCCATCGCCGAATACCGCGCGAAATCGTAGAGCAACGGGTCGTGTTGCTCGTCGCGCGTGGCCGCCGTCAATACCTCCGCCATCAGTTGCGCCATGATTATCTTCACAGGATGCTGGGATAGAGAGGGTAGGGGAAACATCGCCTGCGCCCCTCGCATGGTGTGCAACGAGCGATTGGGGCGTATATCGCCCTCCAATTCTATCACATTCATCGGCATAAGCACCGCCCGGCGCCGCCGTGAGCCTGCTGTCGTCCCCATCGACACCAGAAACGCCAACGGCCCCCGTTGCCTCGTGAGCAACGTCACCACCCACCGCGCGTCGCTATGCCGCACGGCCCTCAGCACCACCGCGTCCAAATGCTCATACATCTCCCTTCAGTTAGACAATTTACGCATTACATTCAACACATAGCCAACTCTTTGACTTTCGTTAAATGGCAAAGCCGTTGATATTTCCTCTCGCAAA
The DNA here is from genome assembly GCA_964562375.1 of uncultured Muribaculaceae bacterium. GTDB lineage: Bacteria > Bacteroidota > Bacteroidia > Bacteroidales > Muribaculaceae > JAJPXC01. Next base: position 103,037 of record CAZLSW010000001.1, read on the forward strand.
TTGATTCTTTGCAAAATTGCTTTAAATTCTTCTGATATGAAAGCTTGCAATCTTGGAGTGACTTGTTTGATTTCGCTTAATATTGAATTGTGGTAGTTGAGGACATAGACTAAGTCCTCAAAATCCTTGGCTCCTCTCCAATCCTTCCCTCCTCGGTCCTTAAGCGCTTCTATTTTGGTGGCCAGGTAATATACGGGTGAGAGAATTTGGATTAAGGTGCCTTGGGGCAAACGATAATCAATAGCGTTAAGAATTCCTTCTGAGTACCAAGGATTGGAAAATCCCAGAATATTTTGGTCGTCTGGCATCAAATCTACCACTTCACCATCTTTAAGCCACCGGCAAATTGGAGCGCCTGGTGATGAGTCATTGGTAAATCCTTTTTTCCGCATTTCCTCCTCAAATTTCCAAAACGCATTACGTGAGGCAAGATGCGTAATGCAGTCGACATCATGCGTTACTCGGGGTTCAGTGACAAATGGATCCGCAGCATAAGCCTCGGCTATGGCACCCCCAACAAAAACAACATGATTTTTCAAAGAACCTAAGGCCTTCGCAATGGCTTCTATTCTATTTAGGTTGCTCATTTTGATATTTGTTAAAGACTTGAGTGATAATTTTAAGAGACTCCTCCTTTTCCCGAACACGACCAATCCTAATTAAATCTACAAGACACAATAGCTGATAAAAGGCGGGAAATTTGGGCGCGTTTTGGGGCAAGGTTGGGAATAGGGGTGCGATGGAGACACCTTGCGTGTTGCCATTAGGGTCTGCCCACACCCAGATTTGGGAAGACGGGGCTAACTCTGTCACATAGATCTCATCAATAAATGCGGTAGAGACTCCTCGGGTTGTGGGACCCAGGACAGCTGGGTAGGCATAGGGAACCCCATATTTAATGAAATCTAAAAACGAAACAGTATGAACCGTACGTTTATCGTTTGCCAGTAATCTGGATGTCTGGCTTCGGCTCAGAGATAAAGAGACTTCTGCTTGGCTGATACCAGAGAGGTCGGCTAAATCTTTGGCTCGCCAAGGTTCTTTCCCCTGCGCTATAATCAAGAGCAGCAATGCTACATCTTGAGGTTTTAAAACTGTTTGTTTCATTTTACAAAGTATAAATCATCAAATTACCGTGCCCATTTTTCTGAGATGGATTCGTTTTTCGTTTCGATATACAGAATTTTGTTCGAAATTCATTATTTGCGATTTGCGATTTATAAATCGTAAATCATGAATCGCGAAATTAGATATTTTTTTGGACTTATCAAAAAGAAAATAATTTCCATAAATTTCGCTATTCATTCTAAGGTAAGAAAATAACGCCATCAAAGCATCTTAATCCTAAGGATTCTGGTGGTCGTGGAGGTGATCGGGTAGTGGCGGCTGGAGCGCAGGCCAACTACCCATAGCACATGGTCAAGGTCGCTTTCCCAAGACGGGCCTTGCTCAGAAGGAAAGATCCCCGGGCGCCCTCGCCCCGGGATATCGACCAGGAGCCACAGGGAACGCTTGGCCGAGAGGGGGAGGTGAGCGTCCGAGAAAAGGTCGCTCACCAGACGAGTGCCTGTCATCCCGAATGGCGCGAGGCGATCCCCCTCACGCCAATGGCGCAGGATGGCACGGAGGGGTGCCTTGTCGGCGTCCATGAGTAACGTGTCGGGGTCTACACGGAGTGATTTCACCTCCGAGCGAGGGACGATTTCCCAGCGCAAAATATCGTTCTGGCCCTCTTGACTTAAATCCACCTCGATTTCCTCAGTGGAGGTCGCTGGGAGAGGGTGAAGCGCGCCCTCGTGTAGAACGTAGGCTCCCTCCGTGGCTGAGGTGAATACGGCGCCGTTACCGTGCTCGCTGCCGAGAATCTCCCGGATGGTGGAAGCCGAAAAGCCGTGTCGCGCAAGCCGTTCAACCACAATTGGACCATTCCCTGAAATCTTTAGCAAGCCACCGTGCCCCGCGGTTTCGCCGCGGTGGTTCCCGGGGGCATCAACCACCGAAACCAATTGCTCGATGATGTCGTTTTGCACTCCCAGCACCTCCATCGACCGCAAGATGGCGCGGGTGATGCCGGGAAGATGTTCCTCCAGCGCGGGTAATACCTCGTGGCGGATCAGGTTGCGGCGATAGTCGGTGGAGAGATTGGTGGAATCGGTTACGTATTCCAGCCCTCTCTCGGCCAAATAACCTTCAATCTCGCGACGTGATACACCGAGCATCGGCCGAACGAAGATGCCACGACGGTAGCTCATCCCTTTCAAGCCCTTTACGCCGCTGCCTCGTGTAAGGTTGAGGATAAACGTCTCGGCTTGGTCATCGCTGTTATGGGCAATCGCAACAGCTTGTAGGCCAAGCAGTCGCGCTTGCTCCTCAAACCATCCATATCGTAGCTCGCGAGCGGCCATCTCCACCGATTGCCCTGCCACTCGCTGTTGCTCAGCCACGTCAAAATCCTTGACGACAATCTTTGCGCCCAGCCGCTCAGCCGTGGCTCGGGCATGCGCCTCGTCACGGTTGCTTTCCTCCCCCCTGAGGTGGAAATTGCAATGCAGGGCCACACAGGGATAGCCCTCGCCCGTCAATGCGGCGAGGAGCGCAACCGAGTCGGCGCCGCCGCTCAGGGCGACACCGATCGGTTGTGATTTGTCTAAGCCTTCGAGGCGAAGGTTCATAAGCGCTCGAGGACGGTGGCCACAAGGTCCTGCATGGCCGTCTTGTAGTTGGGAGTGGCGTCGTGCCGCATGCGGTTGGCGATAATCGAGCATACGGTCATCGCGCGGTGGCCAAGCAAGCGCCCCAGTCCTTGCAAGGGGGCCGATTCCATCTCGTAGTTGGTGATTCGGCGTCCGTGGTACTCAAATTCCTCAATTTTCTGGTTCAGTTCGGGGTTGGCCAACGCCAGACGCAACTTACGCCCTTGCGGACCGTAGAAGCCCACGGCCGAGATTGTGTTGCCGCGGATCATATCCCCATGGTCGATCTGGTTCACCAGGTCCTCGTCGGCGTTCACCACGTACGGCTTGGCCCAGAGGGGATTCCAGTCGGTGTGCTCCACAAGCGCTTTTTCAAAGCCCAGGTCGGCTACCGAGTTGCGCCCGGCGTAGTAGTTGAGCACGCCGTCAAAGCCGATAGCCTTCTCGGCGATGACCGATGAGCCCACGATGATGTCGGGCTGTAGTGCCCCGGAGGTGCCGATGCGCACCATGGTCAACGTGCGGTGCTCGGGCTTGACCTCACGCGTGGCAAAGTCGATGTTGGCCAGGGCGTCCAGCTCGTTGATCACGATGTCGATGTTGTCGGGGCCGATGCCGTGGCTCAGGCACATCACCGGCTTCCCCTTATAGGTGCCTCCGATGGTGTGGAATTCTCGCGACTGCACCTCATAGTCGCGTGTGTCGAAGTAGCTTGCCACCATGTTGACGCGTGATGGGTCGCCCACTAGCACGATGCGGTCGGTCAACTGCTCGGGACGCAGATGGAGGTGGAAAATTGATCCGTCGGGGTTGATCATCAGTTCCGACGGCGGGATTACTTGATGGGTGTCCATGGTTAGTAGAGAATTAGTGTCTTAAATAATTGAAACGTTTGGGAATGCCGCTCGGTTCATATAACCGCGTAGCGGCTTCCGGGTATGGCGGTGATGATTTGGCGATACTCCATGTCGCCCAGAAGCGACAGCATTCGGTGTATGGGCGTATTGAACGCGATGGCGATTGCGTTGACCGTGGCCTGGGGATGCTCCCGCAGGTAGTCGACCACGCGTTGCTCCTCGTCGTTAAGCACAAGAGGGAGTGATGCCTGTGCCTCCTCGGCAAGGAGGGGGGTCCAGTTCATATGGATGTAAAGTTGCTCTGGTGAGGAGAGCAACGATGCTAATTGACGGTGAATCAGATTGTTGCATCCTTCGCTGTAGGGGTTGCCTATGCGCCCGGGTACGGCAAAAACATCACGGTCGTAGCTGGCCGCTATACGCGCTGTGACCAATGCTCCGCCGCGGGCGGCGCTTTCTGTCACAATCAACGCGTCGCTCATCCCGGCCACGATACGGTTGCGGGCCAAGAAGTTGCCGCGGTGAACAGGCGCTTTGGAGGTGTACTCGGTGACTAAGGCTCCTCCCTCCTTGACGATACGAGCCGCGATGTTGCGATGCGCCGCCGGATAGATGGTGGTCAGTCCGTGCGCCAGCACGGCCACAGTGGGTAGTTGGTGGGTTAATGCTTCCCGATGGGCCGCAATGTCGGCTCCGTATGCTAAGCCGCTGATGATTGTCGTGTCCGGGAGCCGCTTGCTCAAGTCGTCGACCAACCGCCCTATGAAACCATCCCCGTAGGAGGTGGCATGGCGGGTCCCCACGATCGACACCATATGGCCTTCGTTGAGATCGGCGTCCCCTAACGCATAGAGCACCACTGGCGCGTCCTCACATTCCCGCAGACGTTGAGGATAAGCTTCGTCGGTGAAATACAGTGCTTTAACTCCACTTCGCTCCAGGAATGCTACCTCGGCCTCGGCCAATTCGATAGCCTTACGTCGGGCGGCGTCGTTGAGCATCTGGGTGGAGATGGAAAGAGCCGATGCGATCTGCGACGCGGGAAGAGTCAGGACGCGCTCCTCCTCACCGAGTCGGTCAACAAGTTGCTCGGCGAGTGCCACGGTCATTCCCTTCAACGACGCCAAGGCAATGCGATATTTCAGCTCCTTTTGGCTCACTGGCACGTTACTCCTGGGTGAAATAATCCTTGAAAACCTCGGCCAACTCATCGCCGCGGGCCGGCATGCCGTTGACAACCGACACTACGGTCACTTGCGCGGTGATCACGTGGGTGCCGTCGAGCTTGTAGATGTCCTGATGGAAGATGAATCTCGCCCCCTTGCGGGTGATGGAGAGTCGGGAGAGAAAGCGTTCGTCCATGCGCAATGACGACAGGTAGGTAATCTCCACCTTGCGCACCACAGGCATCCACCCGCGGTCGTTCATCTCCCGCCACGTCAGGCCCACGTGCTCGCAAAACTCGTGGCGCGTGTGCTCAAGGTAGTGGAGATAGTTGGCGTTGTTAACGATTCCTTGGCCGTCGACCTCGTAGTCGCGCACCTTCATCTCCAGCTCATATTGATGTTGCTTTTGCTCCATTGCTTAGTGGATTGGTTGAAATCACAAAATTACAAAAATTTCGTGATTTCCAGTGAAAAGCGCGACGAAAGCTTTCACCTTCAGCCGATGAGACCTTTCCTCCTTTAATCCTTTAACTCAATTTTCTCAGGCCAGAGAAACCACGAATAACACTAATGAACACCAACAAATTAACAGGGATTCTAATAAATTTTAGAGAGCTTACGCTCTTTAATTTACACTAATCCCGGTAGGAGTTTAGTATCGAAATTCGTGTTAATTCTTTGCGAAGCAAAGCTTAATTCTTGAATGAGGATGAAGATT
>CAZLSW010000002.1:0-87414 GCA_964562375.1 uncultured Muribaculaceae bacterium
CTTGAGACCCTCAAGCTGAGGGATGCAACGGATGTAAGCCACGCCACCACCGGGCACGATGCCCTCGGCGATAGCGGCGCGGGTGGCGCTCAGGGCGTCGTCCACGCGATCCTTCTTCTCCTTCATCTCTACCTCCGAGGGAGCGCCGATGTGGAGCACGGCAACACCGCCGGCCAATTTGGCCAGACGCTCCTGCAGCTTCTCCTTGTCGTAGTCGCTGGTGGTTTGCTCGATTTGGGCCTTGATCTGAGCCACGCGGGCGGCGATAGCCTCCTTCGAGCCTGCGCCGTTGACGATAGTGGTGTTCTCCTTGTTGACGGTCACCTTCTCGGCGCGACCAAGCATGTCCATGGTGGCGTTCTCGAGCTTCAGGCCTACCTCCTCCGAGATAACCTGGCCACCGGTAAGGATGGCGATATCCTGCAACATCTCCTTACGACGGTCGCCGAAGCCGGGAGCCTTGACGGCGCAAATCTTCAACGAGCCGCGCAGACGGTTGACGATCAACGTGGCGAGAGCCTCTTGGTCGACATCCTCGGCGATAATCAGCAAGGGACGGCCGCTCTGGGCTGTCTGCTCCAGGATGGGGAGCATATCCTTAAGGTTGGAGATCTTCTTGTCGTAGATGAGGATCAGCGGCTGCTCCATTTCGCATTCCATCTTCTCGGTGTTGGTGACAAAGTAGGGGGAGATGTAACCGCGGTCGAACTGCATACCCTCGACGATGTCAACGGTCGTCTCGGTGCCTTTGCCCTCGTCGACGGTGATTACGCCCTCTTTTTTCACTTTCTTCATGGCCTCGGCGATGAGCTTGCCGATAGCCTCGTCGTTGTTGGCCGAGATGCGTGCCACGTCCTCAATCTTCTTGAAGTCGTCGCCTACCTCCTCGGCTTGTACCTTTATACCCTCAACGACCACAGCGACGGCTTTGTCGATACCGCGCTTGATGTCCATGGGGTTGGCACCGGCGGCCACGTTCTTCAAGCCCACGTTGATGATAGCCTGGGCGAGGACTGTGGCGGTGGTGGTGCCGTCGCCGGCGTCGTCACCGGTCTTTGAGGCAACCTCCTTGACGAGCTGGGCGCCCATGTTCTGGAACGGGTCCTCCAGCTCCACCTCGCGGGCGACGGTCACGCCGTCCTTGGTGATGTGGGGAGCGCCGAATTTCTTCTCGATGATCACGTTGCGACCCTTGGGGCCGAGCGTTACTTTGACGGCGTCGGCCAAAGCGTCAACGCCTTTTTTGAGCTCTTCGCGAGCCTTGATGTCAAATTTTATTTCTTTAGCCATGGTGGTTTTTAGTTTCTAGTTTTTAGTTTCTAGTTTTTAGTTTTTGCTTATGGGGCCTATGGGGCTTATGGGGCCTATGGGGCCTATGGGGCATATGGGCTTAAGCCTCGATTACTGCCAAAATGTCGCTTTGGCGCATGATGAGGTACTTCTCGCCATCGAGCTCCACCTCGGTGCCAGCGTATTTGCCGTAAAGCACTTGGTCGCCCTCTTTGACTACCATTTTCTCGTCCTTGGTGCCGTCGCCCGTAGCGAGCACGGTGCCTTTAAGCGGTTTCTCTTTAGCGGAATCGGGGATAATGATACCGGCCATGGTCACCTCCTCGGCGGGAGTGGGGTTGATCAGCACGCGGTCGGCTAACGGTTTGATTTTCATAATCTAATCTATTTGGTTAACGTAATTGTTAAAGTAATTTGTCATGGTTAATAGCGAATACCGTGCCAAAATCGCCCAAGGCTGACACTTTGGCACATTTATTATTTAACACTTCTCATTATATATATGTTCACGCGAGAGTCCTTTCATCCTTTAATCCTTTTCACCTTTAAAATTCAAGTTTCGCAAGTGATCCAAGAAACCACTAATTTTCACTAATTCTCACTAATTCAGAGCTTAAACTTTATTTTCTTTCATTTATTTTGCTTTGCTTCGCAAAGAATTAACACCAATTTCGATACTTACCCCTACAGGGATTAGTGAAAATTAAAGAGCGTAAGCTCTCTAAAATTTATTGGTTCCCAAGCTAACTCATTGGTGCTCATTGGTGTTAATTCCTGGTTTCTAACATGAGAAAGATGAACTTTAAAGGAATAAAGGAGGAAAGGGGGAAAGGAACTGGAATTAACGTTTTTAACATAACGGTTAATTCTATTTAAACATTTGTAGCTTATAGTGGCCGTTCCGTGGAAAATTGTTACCTTTGTAGCGAGAGAAATTACGAGGCGACACAATAAGCCGATCTTTACCGATTATTTTTCACAAAATCCCATAATTTTCTTTCATAACCGAATGAACCGAATCCTCAGAAATATCACGCTGTTCGCGGCTGGCGCCTTGGCCTGCCTGAGCCTTCACGCCCAGGAGCCGGTAGGTTTCCAGTTGCCAAAGGCGTGGACGTTCACTCCGGCGAGCGACCTCCGCTCCCAGCAGCCGAGCGCCCAGCAATCTGAGGCTTTGGCCGGGGCCTTCTCTCCCAAAAAGGTCGTGGAGAAGGTGGTGCAAGAAGCGATTGTCGACCAGGGTATTGTCCCCGACATGCTCTCCTACGCCAAATCGTTTATCGGTTCACGCTACCGTCGCGGCGCTAAGGGTCCCAAGACCTTCGACTGCTCGGGCTTCACCAGCTACGTCTACAAGCAATTCGGTTACACCCTTGGAGCTTCCTCGGGCGACCAATATCGCCTCGGCACGGCTGTCAACCGCGATGAGTTGCAGCCCGGCGACCTGATTTTCTTCAGCGGTCGAGCAGCAGGCAAGACCGTTGGTCATGTGGGTATCGTCGTTGAGGCCGACCCTGTCACCCAGGGCGTGAAATTCATCCACGCCTCCACTTCGCGCGGCGTGCGTATCGACGACCTCCAAAGCGAGCCCTACTGGAGCCGCCGCTACATCGGTGCCAAGCGCGTCCTCACGGAAGCCGACCAGGGCCTCTTCTAATCCCTCCGATTCCCCCGCAAAGAGGTATCTTCCCTCCTCAATTTCTGTTTTTAGTTAAAAAATTTGCAAAGGTAGCGGAAAATGTATACCTTTGCCCTCGTGTCGAACCCAAGCCGGGATTACGACACCACACATTATGAATCTTTAACCAAAAACGTCACACTATTTAACCGTTCATGAAAAACTTGCTGTCACCGGTGCTTCATCTTGTCGCGTTGCTTGGCAATGCGTCGATGGCTTATGACGGTAGAGCAGGCGTTTTACCCCCCCCAATTCGCATCAATTAACTGATAGTCAGAGTGTTACCATTGATTTTGTAGCCTCCTTTATAACAAAGGTGGCCGCTTGTGTTGTGGCTACGCTGACATCGGCATTATCACATTTTACTATGATACCTCGAAAATTTGTGGCCGGCGCCCTGATGGCGTTGGCTGCCTGCGTGTGTCTGCCCGCTTGGGCAGGCAAGCCCGACGTACAGTCGATGGCCTATGAGATTGTGAGCGACGGCCAGCCCGATCAAGGCTGGTGCTTGGTAAAGGTGACCGTCGTCACCGATGGAAAGAAGGACGCCGCCGACATGGCGGTGGTGGAGGCCGCCGCGGTCCACGGGGTGCTCTTCAAGGGCTTCCCCGGCACGGGCATGCAAGGAGCCCAGGGCGAGCCCGCGATGCTCAACGCCACTGTGGAAGCCGAGCATTCCGACTACTTCAAGGCTTTTTTCAAAAACGACGACTGGAAGAGCTACGTCACGGCCGTGTCACCCTCCGTCAGCGTGGCCAAACGCGGGAAAAAATGGGCTGGAACGGCCACGGTGAAAGTTAACAAGAAGGCGCTTCGCAAAACCCTGGAAGGCGCCGGCATAATGCGTGGATTAGGAATATGAAAACGATTAGTAGATATGTTGCCGCGTTGGCGGTAACCGTGCTGGCCGCCATGTCGGTATCGGCACAGAGTAACGTGCGTTTGCCCGAGCGACCCAATCGCGCCTCGCGCAGCGACTATGCACAGTACGACCGAGGCTTCTGGTGCGCCGTTGAGGCCACAGGGGGAACCACCGCCCTCTCTCATCGCCGTAACATGCAACCGGTGGGACTCGACGTTGTGGGCGGCTACCGTTTCAGCGAGTTCCTGAAGGTGGGTATCGGCGTGGGAGGCACTTATTGCATCGAGGCCAAGCACGTTCGCCGCTCCGATGATTGGCTATTTCCCATCTATGCCGATGTGCGCGGCAATTTCATCACCCAAAACGACACCGATAGCGCGCCCTATTGGGAGATGGCCATTGGCGGACAGGTGAATGGCGGATTCTGGATGGGTCCCACCTTAGGCTACCGCTGGGGTGGTCAACGCAGCTCGTTCCTGTTGGGCTTGAATTTCCAGCTCATGCAGCTCGACACATGGAAGAAAAACAATGAATTGCTGGCCGTATGGTCGCTTAAACTTGGTTACGAATTCTAATGAAAACACTTACAATCATTGCCGCGGGCCTCTTGTTGATGGGGGCCGCGGGTTGCCGCTCCACCCAGACGAGCGCTTACCAAACCTATGAGACGCGCTGCCTGGGCGTAGAGCACGACGGCACGCAGACCGTGCTCGCCTGGGGTGAAGGACGCAATAAGTCGGACGCCATTGAGCAAGCCCGCAAGAACGCCGTTTACGACGTGATTTTCAACGGCATCACGGCCGGTAAGGACGGGTGTTCGGCCGCCCCATTGTTGAATATCCCCAACGCTCGCGAGCGTTACCAGGAATATTTCGACATATTCTTCCTCGACGGTGGCGAGTACTTGAAATACTGCTCGGGAGCCGACATGCGATCCCTCTCGGGCGAGAAAGGAAAATATCGCCAAGGCGAGAAACGCTCCTTAACCGTGCGCGTCGACCGCCAGGGCCTTAAGAAACGTCTGCAGGACGATGGCGTCCTCCCAAAATAACATAGATACTATGAAACGAAAAATATTGACACTAAGCATAGCCGCCTTGTGTGCCGCTGCCGCTTGGGCGCAACAAGCCAAGCAACCCACGATTATGGTGCGCCCCGACGACGCTTGGATGACTGCCAACCAATACGTGCAAAGCGTTGACAATGATGGTTATACCGAGAGCGTGCCCCTTTACGAGCAGGCTCTAAGCACCGACCAGACCTTGGCGCAGGTGCTCACCGACATAAGCTCCCTCATGGCCGACCGCGGTTTTCCCGTGGTAAGCATGTCGGAGGCCATCAAGCGCACCAAAGCCCGCTCGGCACAACGCTCGCTGGTTACATCCAAGTCAACCGGCGCAAAGGCCGCTGTCTCGGGATGGACCGATTTCAACAACTCGGCCAAGGCCGACATCATCTTCGACTTGGGTTGGGTGGCCAACACCCGCGGAGCACGCACGTGCGTGGATTATCGCCTGAATGCCCTTGACGCCTACACAATGAAGACTGTGGCCTCCAAGACCGGCACCACCGAATGGGAGATGTCGTCTACCCCGGCGTTGCAGGTGAAAGAGGCCGTGCTGGCCAATATGGAGTACTTCCTCTCCCAGCTGCAGGACCATTTTGACGACCTGCGTAACAACGGTCGCGAGATCGCCCTCGAGCTGTCGGTATTCGACGACGGGTCGGGCATCGACTTCGAGAGCGAATACGGCGGCAAAGAATTGCGCGAGCTCATTGAGGATTGGGTGAGCGACAACTCGGTGCGCCGCAACTACCACAAGGATGAAGATACCGAGGACTGGATGGTGTTCGGCTCGGTGCGCATCCCCCTGTATGATGTGCGCGAGCGTCCCCAGGATGCCGGTACTTGGGCTCGCGGCCTCCGCGATCATCTTAAGGGAATGGGTATCCCAACCAAGCTTGTCAGCAATCACTTAGGAAGCGCAACCATTTATTTAGGAGAAAAATGAAAACATTACGCAACATATTCGCCGCGGCTGTGCTGATGGCTTCGGGCGCCGTGCCATCCTTTGCCGACTGTGACGTGTCGCTTGGCGTGGCTTTCAGCGACGGCACCGCCCAACTCACACAACAGAATCGCCGATATCTTACCAACATAATTCGTCGCGCCGTCAGTGGCTCGATGACACCCACCGAGCTCGACAACGCCCAGATATGCGTGCTCGTCACCGCCGATGTCAACGGCCGTCACCTTGTCACCAACGTGGCTCCAGCCAAGACTGTGCTCGACCTTACCGTAACGCTCTATGTGGCCGACCGCAACACAGGTACCACCTTCTCTTCCACCTCCTTCGACCTCAATGGCGTGGGCAACAGCGAGCCGCAGGCCTACAACAACGCGTCGCGCCAGCTCAAGGCCCAGAATCGCGAGCTTAAGGATTTTGGCGACAAGGCCCGCACCGAGGTGATTGCTTGGTACGACCGCAACATCGACAATATCATCAACAAAGCCCGCACCGAAGCCGCCATGCGCGACTACGACTCGGCTCTGTGGCGCCTACTCTCGGTGCCCGAGTGTTGCAAGGGCTACGACCGCGCCGTGGCTGAGGCCAAGGTGGTATACCAGCAGTATGTCAACCGACAGTGCGAGGAGAACCTCGCGCAAGCCCAGGCTGCTTGGATGGCTGGTTACACCCTGGAGAACGCCCAAGTGGCCTCGGTATTCCTCTCCGAAATCTATCCCGACGCCGCTTGCTACAAGGAGGCGCAGGAGCTGGTGAAGGAAATCAAGAAACACATGGGCGAGCGATGGAAATTTGAGATGCACCAGTGGGACACGCTGATGGACGTCGAGAAACAGCGTCTCACTCACGCGCGTGAAATCGCCCTGGCTTACGCCCAGAATCAACCCCAAACGGTGATAAGCGTGATACGCTGATGCGACGATTCCTCTTTTCCTTGTTGCTTGCGACGCTGTTGGTGCTGCCCTGCGTGGCCCGCACCTACGCCGTGGTCGTGGGTATCGACAGCTATGCCCAAATCAACGGTCTACGTCTGGCTGAGGCCGACGCGAAGGCTGTGGCCCACTTGCTGCAGAGCGGTGGCGCTGAGGTAGTCCTGCTCACCGGGGCTGAGGCGAGCCACACCGCAGTGGTCAACGAGTTGCGACGAGTCCTTGGCTTGGCCGGCCCGCAGGATCAGGCCCTGTTCTTCTTCTCGGGTCATGGCTACGAAGGAGGCTTCTGCTGTTATGACATGGCCGGAGCGAAACCCCAAACGGGCAAGAGCGGGGGAACGCTCGAAGAGGTAACACGCGCCAACAAGCGCAACCGCTACTGCGGAGGATTGAGCTACGCCGAGGTGCTGGTGTTGATGCGCAACTGCCGGGCTGCCACACGCACGGTCATCGCCGACGCTTGCTATGCCGGAGGCCTTCGCCTGGGCATGCGCACTAACGCTGCCGTGCAAGCCGCGCGCCGCGGCCCTGTCACCTTCATGCTGTCGTCGGCTCCTGGCGAGACATCTCTGGAAGCCGCGGGCACAGGCCACGGACTGTTTACCCATCACCTGCTTAAGGCTTGGACAACCCCCGGCATTGGCATTCAGCAACTTTTCGACAACGTTTACACAGGGGTGGTCGCCGACGCCGCTTCAATGGGCGCGAGCCAGCACCCCGTGCTATGGTGCCGTATGAAAAACTAACTCATTAATATAAATCTTTTAACCACATTAAAATGCGAAAACACGTAATGACCCTCCTGACAGCCATGCTGGCTGTGAGCGTGTCGGCCGCCAACTTAGTGCCGCGGCATGACGAGAAAGGACGCTTCGGCTACGGGCCCGAGGGAACCAAAGAATTTTCAATCAAGCCCCAATGGGATGAGGCCAGGCCCTTCAACGACGCGGGAATGGCTATCGTGCGTAAGGACAAAAAGTACGGTATGATCAACACACAGGGGGTGGCTATAGGCAAGAGCATGGCCTACTCCTCGATTACTCCCTACGACGGTACCCAATACCTCCTTGTGGCCATGGGAGGCTCCCCGGAAGCCAATACCAACAATATCAAGACGCGTGTGGGCCTGCAGTCGTTCGGCTTCAAAGGTTCCACCTCCTATGCCATCAAGGGCGCTAAGTGGGGTCTCGTTAGCCAAAGTGGCAGCGAGGTGATAAAGCCTGAATGGGACGAGATCTCCAACATCCAAGGCGACGTCATCATCATCCAGAAGGGTGGTAAATATGGCCTAATTGACCTTCGTGGCAACGTGTTGATGAAGCCCACCTACATCCGTATCTCCCCCTTCAACAACCAGGGTATCGCCTATGCCACAACCAACAAGGGCGTGCAAGTGTTGATTGACAAGACCGGCAAGGTGCTTGTCGACGAGAAGCAAAAGGTGACGCAGTTCTCCCTTTACAAGGATGACATTTATGGCAATTTAGAGGAAATCACCGCCGACTCGGTGCTCAACAACCGCGACCTGTGGAACGACAACGTTCATTTGGTACCCTTCCACAAGTTAGGGGCAGCCTGGATCAACTCCGAGTGCCCTTATGTAGTGGCTAATGTGCTGCGCAAGGTGGGGAAGAAGAAGGACCAACCGGTGGTGCAGATTTATAACCTCGACGGCACGGTGGCTCTGAGCGGTGACAAGCTCTATCGCTATGTGGGCAAACCCTCCGAGGGTGTGGTGCTTGTGGTTGACTATGACGACAATCGCTTCTTCTATGACTTGGCCAGCAACACCGCTACGCCTGTGGAGAAACTCAATTACCTCCCCGTAAGAAATGGCAAGAGCCTGGGGTGGAAGGAAAACGACTACGTGTTTGTTGACAAGCAGGGTAAAGCCGTTTCCGACCACTACAACGAGGTTAGCGAGGTTAATGGCTGCCTGGCCGTGCGCAAGGGCTCCCTTATGGGCGTCCTCTCTCCCCAAGGCACCGAGATTCTCCCCCTGGCCTACGCCGCGGTCGTAAGCGCTGGTGAAGGATGGTTTGGCCTTCAGGACAGCAACGGAAAATGGGGCTTGGCCGACTTGAAAGGCAACGTCACCGTCGCCCCGGCTTACGACGCCATGTACTACGTCACCAAGGGGTATGCCAAGGTGGGTAACAAGCGCAACGACGGCAATCTCAACGTGGGCCTTATCGACACCGCCGGCAACGAGGTGGTCGACCTCACTCAATGGAATATCGCCCTGAGCGATGTGGGCAATTCGGCCCTATCGGTGTACCTGCAGGCGGCCGACAACATGCCCTATGTGAAGTATGACCTGTCGAGCAAGGCCTCCACGCCCACGCCGTTCCTCGACGCCGAGCCTACACAATTGGGCCTCGTGGTGAAGAACACCGACGGCCTTTACGGCGTGGTGCGTGGCGACAAGGAATTTGTGGCATGCTCCCTTCCCTCCCCCGAGGCTGCCATGACTGTGGCTCAAGTGGCCGACCAGCAGGGCTGGGAACAGGCCGACGGTCGCCGAGCCCACCGCGCTTGGGTACTCCTTCACCCCAAACGTCACACCTATAAGTTGAACGAAACCGTAGAGGACGACAACTGGGACTACTAACCTCTAAGACTTACCGATCATGAAAAAGAAAATCATACTCGCGGCCCTGGCCCTCTTCCTCGCCACACCCATCTGGGCCCAAAAAACCAAAAATGTCGACACCGACTATCGCCGCTCGTCGATTTACTCCTTGATGGTGTCGCATCCCAAGGAGAAATACGCTCAAGAGATCGAGAACGTGTTCCTCGAGATACCCAATCCCGACGCTTACAACGACCACGACCTGGCGATCAAAATCCTGTCCACCGAGGATAAACTAAAAAAGGACGAACATAACACCGGAGCCGATCCAGCCATCGACCAGTGGCTTGAGAACAACAAGATAGCCTCGCGCCTTGTGGCTCAATGGTGGCAACGCGACTGGAACACCGGCGAGATGTCGAGCAATCTCGTGGAGGAGAGTGGCATTTGGGCCAACTGCACCAACGCTGAGATGCTGGCTCGCGGCGAGGCATCGCTCAAGGGCGCCGACCGCACGTTGCGAGAGTCGGGTTCCGACCTCATCGGCAACACCTTCGTGCTCGTCAACGACATCACTTATTACGATCGCGCCAAGAAGGGACGCGCCTGGGGTATGGCCCTCAAAATAGCTGGAGCAGCTCTAAGTGCTGTCAATTCCGACCTTGGAAGCTCCCTGAGCGACTTGGGTACCATCGCCGAGACCTACAAAGGTTTCAAGGTGAAGGTCAACACCGCTCTCTACCAGCTTGTTTACGACGAGGCTGCCGACAACCTGGCAATGGACACTTGGGGCGACAAGCAAGCCTTCGAGAATGCTCGCGGACGCTTCCGCCTGAAATATGTAGGTTCGCAGTACAGCGACGGTGGCACCGCATCGTTCATGGGTATTCGCGAGGACCAGCCCGAGGTGATGATCCGCAAGGCTTGCCAGCGCGCCCTCGACGAGAACGTGGCCAATCTCGCCAAGAACTTCCAAGCCTTCCAGATCAAGACCCCGTTGACATCCGTGGAGCCACTTGAGGCGTCGATTGGCCGCAAGGAGGGTGTCGACGAGAAGTCGGTGTTCGAGGTGCTGCGGGAGGTACAGGATGAGAACGGTTTGCCCAAGGGCTACGAGAAGGTTGGCGAGGTGGTTCCGGTCAACAACCTTATCTGGGACAACCGTTACATGGCTTCGGAAGAGCTTGCCCCGGGTGCCAACCTCGGTGCCACCACCTTCAAGAAGAAGTCGGGCAACACCGACGACTTCGCGGGCTGCCTCCTCCGACAAATCAAATAACACTTAGCGAGGATTCCCCAAAGTTATCTCCCCCCATTACAACTTCTGCCGCCTGAGATCTTTCCTGATCCCAGGCGGCACTTCTTTCGCGCGCCGTGCGCTTAGACGACCTCCAGAGCGAGCCCTACTGGAGCCGCCGCTACATTGGCGCCAAGCGCGTCCTCTCGGAAGCGGACCAGGGCCTCTTCTCATCCGTGCCTGAGAATCTTTTCGGGGTGAAACTAACGGTTGGAAAAATTTGTTGTATATTTGTATGCTAAATTTCAACTGTTATTGCCATGACACCCCAGGAACGGATACAAGAGCTAAGGAAGCTGCTCAACGAGCACAATCATAAATATTATGTGTTGAACCAGCCGGAAATCTCCGACCAGGAGTTTGACCGCTTGATGCG
The DNA here is from genome assembly GCA_964562375.1 of uncultured Muribaculaceae bacterium. GTDB lineage: Bacteria > Bacteroidota > Bacteroidia > Bacteroidales > Muribaculaceae > JAJPXC01. The sequence continues at coordinate 11,035 of CAZLSW010000002.1, forward strand.
CGAGCTGGAGGAGCTCGAGGCGCAGCATCCCGAGATGGACGACCCGTTGTCGCCCACCCATCGCGTAGGCTCGGATATTAACAAGAACTTCCAGCAAATCAAGCACTTGTACCCGATGCTGTCGCTTGCCAATACCTACTCGGTGGAGGAGGTTGACGAGTGGGTGCAGCGCACGCAGGGGTCGCTGATGGGCGAGCAGGTGACGCTGGTGGGCGAGATGAAATTCGACGGCACGTCGATTTCATTGATCTACGAGCATGGCCGACTGGTGCGTGCCGTTACCCGCGGCGATGGCGAGAAGGGCGATGTGGTGACCGACAACGTCAAGACCATCCGATCCATCCCACTGGAGCTGCATGGCGAGGGATGGCCCGACCGATTTGAGCTGCGTGGCGAGATACTATTACCGTGGCGCGAATTTGAGCGCTTGAACGCCGAGCGCGCCTTCAACGAGGAGCCGCTGTTCGCCAATCCCCGCAACGCCGCCGCCGGCACGCTGAAGCTTCAAGATCCCCGCGAGGTGTCGCGTCGTGGCTTGGACGCCTATTTTTACTACCTGTTGGCCGAGCCGCAAGACCTGCCTTCCGACAACCATTTCGACAACATGATGGCTGTGCGCTCATGGGGCTTCAAGGTGTCCGACGCCATGTGCAAGCTGGAAACCATTGACGACGTTGACAAGTACATAAACTTCTGGGACACAGCTCGTAAGGAACTACCAGTGGCTACCGACGGACTGGTGTTCAAGGTCAACTCCCTGCGCCAGCAGTTGAACCTCGGCTATCGCGCCAAGTCGCCTCGCTGGGCTATCGCGTATAAGTTCCAGGCCGAGAGGGCGTTGACGAGGTTGGACTTTGTGTCGTTCGAGGTAGGCCGCATGGGTATCGTCACCCCAGTGGCCAATCTTGAGCCGGTGTTGCTGTCGGGTACTATCGTCAAGCGCGCGTCGCTCCACAACGAGGACATTATGCGCGGACTCGACGTGCATGAGCACGACATGCTCTACGTGGAAAAGGGCGGCGAGATCATCCCCAAAATCACCGGCGTGGAGGTGTCGCAACGCCCCAAGGACGCTGCGGTAATCCAGTTTGTAAGCCACTGCCCGGCGTGCGGCACGCCGCTCGTGAGGGTCGAGGGTGAGGCTGCGTGGATGTGCCCCAACAAGTACGGTTGTCCACCCCAAATCGCCGGCCGAGTGGAACACTTCGTGGGGCGCCGCATGATGAACATCGACGGAATCGGTGAAGAGACATCCGAACTCCTTTATAATCACGGACTTGTAACCAATATCGGCGAACTATACGACCTCACTTACGACAAACTCATCGCCATGGACTCGCGCATCGGCCACAAAACCGCCGAGCGAATCATTCAGGGCTTGAAGGATTCGTTGGAGGTGCCGTTCGACCGCGTGGTTTACGCCCTTTCCATCCCGTTTGTGGGGGAAACCGTGGCAAAGAAGTTGGCTCGCGGCGTCCACGACATCGACACGCTAATGTCCATGTCGCAGGAGCAATTGGAGGCCATCCCCGATATAGGCAAGCGCATAGCCGAGTCGATCATCGACTATTTCGTACAGCCGCTTAACCGACAGATAATCGAGCGGTTGCGCCAAGCAGGCGTACAGATGGCTATGCCCGAGGAATCAACCGAAGGCCGCACCGACAAGCTTCAGGGCAAGTCGATTATCATTTCGGGCACGTTCGCCAAGCATTCGCGCGACCAGTACAAGGAGATGATCGAGCGCAACGGCGGCAAGAACGTGGGCTCGATCTCCAAGAAGACCGACTATGTGCTTGCTGGCGAGAACATGGGACCAGCCAAGCTCGAGAAGGCCACCTCGCTTGGCATCCCCATCATCTCGGAGGACGACTTCCTGAAAATGCTCGAGTAATGCGTGGATGGGGATTTTGACTACGAATCATACGAATCACACGAATTAAAGATTAGGACTACAATTGCGCTGACGCTTTACGAATTGAACAAATTGCCATCCGGATGGATTCGTTTTTATTCGAAAAGCGTGAGCGCAATTCGTTTAAGATCGTTCTCTGACATTCGTTGAATTCGTATGATTCGTAGTCAAAAAGTATAAAATCAGTTCATTAGTATTTGACTTGGATGTCCTCGTATTGGGATTTCTGGATAGTGATGCCGGCACGACGTGCTTTCTGGCGTATTGACTTCATCTCGCGCTGTGCCTCGCGTAGCGACTGCTTCATGCTCACGTAGTTGCCGCCGCTCATTCCCTGTCCTGCCGTGCCACCCACATCCTTGCCGTCCTTTTTGGCACGATAGCCGAGGTTGGTAAGCGAATTATAGTTGGCCTCGGCACGCTGCGCCCACTGGTTGTAGCGCGACTGGTAGCTGCCGCTGCTTCCTACCGAGCCACTTCCGACGCCTCCTCCCTGCTTGAGGTCCTGGTAGGACTGCATCGTTTCCCCCATCTGGATAAGCATGTTACCCACGTCGTGCAACGCCTGCATAAAGCCTGACAATTGGCGTGTGGATTGTCGCTCGGCTTGCATCTTGTAATAGAGGTCGATGTTGCGTTGGTAGGAGGCTTTCATCTCGTCATACTCGCGGGATGAGCTGACAGCCAGTTTCTCCCCCTCCTTGTTGAAATAGTAAGTCTCCCAAGCCCCGTTCTGATAGAGATAGAGAGAAGTTCCCGACTGTGTACCACCCTTGTAGCGACCCATCCACAGTGCGGCTTGCAGCGTGATTAGCCCGTCAACGTCGACAGCGGGCGAGTAGATACACGCCATGCCGTCGGGAGCACCGTCGAGGGTCTCCCCGAAGAAGTACATCGGTGCGTCGCCGTCGAGCTCGGTGTACACAAATTCATGACCATCAGTGAGGGATTTGGCCGGGTAAGCGCCAGTGGGCTTGTCTTTGTCAAACTCGCCCGTGTAAATCAGCTTTCCCTGAGCGTTGTAGCACCGCCCGCGGCCTGATTTTTTGCCGTTTTCGACCGACCCGACGTAGATTGCGCAACTGTCGCAGTTGGCTACCCATTGGCCATCGGGCATCACCAAGATACCCTTGCCGGTCATCTTGTTCTCCTCAAATCCACCTGCGTAAATCGCACCGCCCTTTTGCTGGAGCGTACCCAAGCCGTTGCGCTTGCCCGCGCTCAACTGGCCACGATAATCCTTGCCGGCGGGATCTAGCTCGTAGGTCTCTTCAAGATACACATGCGCCCAGTTCTCAGCCACGACAGTCGAGGCTGATAGGGCAATGACGGCAAATGCTAATGGCCTATTCCACCACATAATCGGGAAGAACGTAGTAATTGCCTTTCTTCAGGAGTTTCTCGCCGTCCTTGGCCTTGAGTTTGTCGAAATGGTCGTTGTTGGATTTGAGGTAGTAGGTTTGGCCGTCCTCCAATTCGATCGAGGTTTCGAGCAGGGTGTTGACACGCTCCCCGGTGATAAAGTGATCCCATTCTCCCTTGGCGACCACCGGGGTGAGGCCATCGGCGTTGACCACGACCTTCTTGACGGTCTCTTGCAACTCGTCCCAAGCGGGGAGGTTAGCCACCTTGTTCTCGTTGTGATGTTTTTTGACGGGACCGGCCAGGGTGCCAGTATCCACGCCGTTGACCCACAGATGGAGGTCACATTTGCACATGGCTTGCATAAACACGTAGATAGTCGACTCGGCTTGTGCTGTCATCGCGGCGATGGCCAGCGCGATCATGGCAAAGATTACTTTTCTCATATAGACTGGGTTGAATGGTGGAACAATACGCAAAGGTAGCCAAAATCCCCGACACCTGCAAATTCATCTATTCTCCATAAGGGACTGCTTCTTCCTCGATCCTGTCGGGACCGTCATGTGTACGCGTCCGCTTCACCTTGTATTTAAGTTTTCCTATGATGAAGTTGAGTTCCAGTGAGGTTTCCGACTCCTCGGGCCGTAATTCAGGCATCACAATCCCGGAAAGAAGTTCGGCGAACCGCTCCATAAGCGAAGCTCCCTTCTTTTCGTCATTATCCCGGTTGAGGGATATAAGGTTTCGCTGGAGCTCGCGAACGTGGGCGTAGGTCTCGATGATGTCCAGTGTAGCCTCTGTGGCACGCTTGCTTTTGAGGATTGTAGCGAGCATGTAGAGGCCTTTTTCGGTGAAAGCCTTGGGTGGCACAGTGGAGTGTTTGGAGGATTTGAACCGGTGGAAATTTTCCACCAGATACTGATGCTCAACGTTTTGCAACTCGAAAATGTATCCTTTTGGGAATTTGTTGGGATTGTTCCTTACTGCTTTGTTAACATCTCGAGTTTCGACTCCATAGAGCTCGGCCACGTCGCGGTCGAGCAGTACGGGCTGGTCGCGCAGAATAATGATCTTCTGTGCTATCCGTTCCAGTGTTTGTTGATTGTCTTCCATGGGATATATCACATTTATAATTGTTAGTTGGCGAAGTTGACGGAGACGCCCATGAGGAAACGGGAGGGGTTGAGAGGGTAGTGGGGGAGGGAGAAGTAATCGTCTTTGCCGAACATGCCCTTGTTGAAGTGGGAATAAAGGACATAGAAACGGGCGCGTGACAGGTGGAAGTTGGCGTACAGGTTCATCATGGGGAAGCCTCCCACCTCCACCTCGTTTTGGGTGTGGAACGACATCGTGGCGGGCTGGTAGGCAAGTCCCTTGTACTTAGTGTAATAGTCGCAATCCACGCCGAGTTGCACCGATAACACCTTGGCCACCTTGAATAGCACATAAAGGTTGGAGTACACGGCGAATTTTGGCAGGGGTATAATGCGGTCGTCCGACGACGTTTGGTAGGTCAAGCGGTTGTCCCAATGAAGCCCTTGCCACTTGAAATTTTGGCATAGTTGGAGGCTGAAAATCTGGATGGAGCCGCTGGCCTGCGCGGGCAGGGAGTTGTCGTCGAAGTAGATGTAATTCTGCACGTTCTCGACGGCGGCGGTGATCTTGGTGAAGGAGAATGGCACGATGAGGGTGCCACCCACGCGGAATCGGCGCTCCTTGCCGAAGTCGTTGTCCCATATGAAGTGGTTGCTCACGTAATGGTTCATCAGGTAGGGAGCCTCTTGGTTGGTGAAAGTGCCGAAAGCACTGATAGTCACCGAGTCGCGCAGGAGGAAGAACTTGGTTGACACCCGACCGTCGACCTTCACGTCGGCAGCGACGGGTCCTGCGATGCCCAATTCACCCGTAACCTCGTAAGTCAACAGCGAGCCGCGTTGCTTGGTCAATTGCGCGCCTACCCACAGGAGGTTGTCCTTCTGCTTTTCTTTCACGCGGTCAACGGGGTAGGGGGTAAGCGTCTCGGGCACGGGGTCCATGCGGTAAACGGTGTCGAGGGTCTGATGGTAGGAGCGGAGCTGGTGGGTGATGTAAGCGCCGAGGCCAGCCTTAGCGTATTTGTGGAAACCCTCGAGCAGGGAGATACCAAGAGTGTTGGTGATGGTGGAGTAGGTTGTGCGGTCGCGAGTATGGGAGGGATCGAGGTAGGTTGCGTCCCAGAAGTTGCGGGCCTCACCCGAGGCGTCGTTGCGGAATAGGTGCTTGCCGTCCTTGTAGTTGAGGGTCCACACGAAGCTTGTCACGGGGATGTACTCGCGGAAGGTCACCGAGTCGGTCTCCTCGTCCTTTTCCTCATGCCAGTAACCCACTTTGTATCGGGAGTTTAGGTAAAGCTCGCCACCCACGATTTTGGAGTGGGCAGTGGTGAGGTTGGTGGGGATAGTCTTGGTATCGACGCTTGTGGAGCCGCCTTGCACCTCGGCGGGATCGGTGATATAGAGGTCGTCGGTGATGCCGCCGTTCTCCTTGTTGAGCATGTTGTAGTGCACCCAAAAGCCTTGGAACTCGAAACGGTCGCCCATGTAGGAGCCTGACACGCCCCAATTCAAGTGCTTGTCGGCCTGATAGTTGTACATACCTTTGGAGTAAAGGTAGTCGACCATGGCACCCACCTGCGTGCGCTTGTTCGCGTTGGCCGAGAAACGGGCCGAGAGCAGGTCCTGGGTCGTCTGTTTGCCGCCACCGGTGTTGTAGGTGAGCAGCGTCATGGGGATGCGGGTGTTGTAGAATTTTTGGTTGGCGAGCGAGGGGGTGTAGGGGGCCAGGGCGTCGCGGAAGAAGAAGTCGCTCATCGCCGGGCGCTCCATCCATATCATGTTGATTCCCTCGTTGCCGTAGTTGCCGGTGGTGGCATAGGCGTCGCTCACGGCCGATGGAATCGACATTTGGCAGTAGTTGACGTAGGATGTGTCGATGTCGGCTGGCTCGTGCAGACCCAGCGGTCGGAGGATTGTCCAGGCGTAGCTTGGGGCTATCTCTTGTGGCTTGGCGCCCCGGGCTCCAAGGGGTAGCAAGCCGAGGAAGAGCACGCCGAAGACGGTGGCCCAAATTCGTGATTTTATAGAGGAATGCGCTGTCGTGCAGTCGTTTACGCTCATCCTTTGGAAAGGTTCGTGGAACTGATAGCTAAAAAATAATGCTCAAGTGATTAGAAAATCTTAATTGAGGGGATATACTTCTTGGGACGCGCCTTTAGGTCGACCATGATTGAGTCGAGGTCGTCGATCACCTGATTGATGCCGTCGTAGAGCTTGCGGTCGTTCATCAGCAAGCCAAGCGACGAGTTGGGGTTGTTAAGCTGTGCGGTCAACTCCTTGAGGCTCTGGGTAGTAACGGCGAGATTCTGGAGGGTTTCCTCGATGGGCGCTTGGTTGAGGGTGTAGGTGAGCGAGTCGAGGTTGGCGGTGAGGTGTTCGGCATTTACCCCGACGGTTTGGAGGGACGACATCACGGGAGGCAGCGCGTTGACTGAGCGGTTGAGAGCTTGGGTGGTAAGCTCCAGGTTGTGGGTAATCGGTCCCAGGCGGCGTACGGCCTCAAGCAGCGCGGGGTCGCCGGCAAGGGCGTTGATTGAGGTCATCAGCGAGTCGACCTTGGGTAGGATCGATGCCACCGAGGGGAGCAGGTCCTGGCTCACGGCGTCCATCATTCCCGAAGGCACTTCGGCGATAAGCTCGTCGCCCACGTTGTGATAGTCGGGATGGTTGGAGAATTTCAGCTCGATGGAGGCTGTGCCGAGGAGGTCGCTCACGAGCACGGCCTTGGTGTCGCGGGGCACTTTCAGTTGCTTGTCGAGCGAAAGCTCCACCTTCACGTGGCCCGGGTTGTCGTACTCGTAATAGATGTCGCGCACCAGTCCCACCTTGAAACCGTTGACCGTAACGGGGGCCGACACGGCCAGGCCTTGAACGTTGGTATAGGTGGCGTAGTAATAATTGGCGGCCTTGAACACGTTGATGCCCTTGAGGTAGTCGATACCCACAAACAGGAACGCCAGCGCCAGGAGCACGCACGATCCGATTATCACCTCTTTGCGAAATAACTTCTTCATATCTGATTGGTTGTTAGGCCCTTACAAGGGTTATTTGACACGTCGGTCACCCCGGAAGGTGGTGATGAACGCGTCGGGAAATTTTTCTTTGATTTTGCGTAATATTTTTTCAGCCTCTTTCCACGTGCGGGCTTCGCCGTAGGTGTACTTGTAGACGCCTTTATCTTTGTAGTAACTTACTGGGTACAAGCCTTTAAACTGGCGGGAACCCTTTTCGTAAAGCTTGTTGGAGGTCAAGAACTGTACCTTGTAGACGGTGACGTCCTTGGCTGTTTCGGCCTTGTGGGCTTGCTCTTGCTGGGCGGCTTGCTCTTTGGCGGCTTTTTCTTGGGCCTCCTGCTGCTTCTTGGCCGCCTCCTCTTTGGCTTTTTTCTTCTTTTCCTTTTTCTTCTTTTCCTTGGAGGCGGAGATGGCCTCGGTTGTATCGACCGTCGAATCCGGGTTCAATTGGGCTGACTCTTGATGGCTTTCCAAGGCCGGCTCCCCAAGGTCGTCGCCCAGTTCGGCCGCGGTAAGGGGCTTGGTGGGGGTGACGCCGATTGAGCGGTCGTAGGAGGCTTTGTAGGAGCAGAAAGCGTCGTAGATGCCGTTGGCGAGCTTCTCCTGGCCTTTCTTGGAGTTGAGGAATTTCTCTACGTCGGGGTTGCAGATGAAATCCAGCTCGATCAGCACCGATGGCATGCTTGTGGCCCAGAGCACCCAAAAACCGGCTTGGCGTACGCCCTTGTCGGCTCGCCCGGCGTTGGCAACGAGTTGATTCTCAACTTCCGAGGCGAAGGCCACGCTCTGCTCCATGTGTTTGTTTTGGGATATCTCAAACATTATGTAGCTTTCGGTCGATGTTGGGTCAAATCCCTGATATACAGTAGAGTAATCGCTTTCTAGGGTGATTACCGAGTTTTCTCGCTTGGCCACCTCAAGGTTGGCGTCGCTCTTGTGGAGGCCCAGGGTGTACACCGATGCGCCATTGACCGTTGAGCGGTTCTTGGCTTTTTTGTCGACCGAGTTGACGTGAATCGACACGAAGAGGTCGCCATGGGCGCGGTTGGCGATGTCGGCGCGCTCCTTCAGGGAGATGAATCGGTCGGTGTCGCGGGTGTACACCACCTTCACGTCCTTCATCCCTTTCTTGACCTTTTCGCCGAAGAGACGGGCAACGTTCAAGTTGATGGTTTTTTCGTTGGTGAGTTGGCCGATAGCCCCATAGTCCTTGCCGCCGTGACCGGGGTCGATCACGAGCGTGAAAGTCTCGGCCGACGACGCCGCAAGGCATCCCAGCGCAACGACCGTCAAGGTCACCAGCCAGCCTCTCGCGGCGGCCGTTAACCGTAGTATTGGAGCACTCATTTGGGGCTTTCTCATCAAATTTCACGCAAAATTAGAAAAATTTAGGCAAACTCGCGTCATTTTGTAGAATAATATCGGCTTCTGAGGCGTTGAATAGGTATGAAACGACTAATATTTCCTCTTATACTCCTAATCGGTGTGCTGGCTGGCTGCACGTCGAGGGTGTCCCATAACTCCGAGCCATTGACAATCGAGCGCCTTGACCATACAGTGGAAACCGGTCAGGCCGTGCCCGATTCCCTGCGCGATGGAATGAAGCTGTATCTTGGCGTTTTGGGCATAGCTTGCACCGACGAGGCCCTGGGTGACTGCGTCGACGCGCTGCGCCACAATAGGTTGATTGAGGTGTTTGGCCCTGATGTCGACAGCCGTTTGGGCGACTTAGCCCCCATAGAGGCAACTTTGGGCGAGGCTCGCCAGACGCTATCGCGGGTGGCACCCAAGGCTTGCATGGACCGTGTGTACGGCATCATCAGCCCCTATCGACAGGGAGTGGTGACCACCGACAGCGCCGTGTTGATAGCCCTGAACTTGTACTTAGGCCCCGATTACCTTGGTTATGAGGGATTTGAACAATATTTTCGCCAGTCGCGTGTGAAGGAGCGCATCCCCTACGACGTGGTGGAGGCGGTAGTCGCCGCTGGATATCCTCAGGACGATTCGCAGCCGCTAACCCTCTTGCAGCGAATGCTTTACCAAGGGGCGTTGGTGCACGCCACCGTGGAGTCGCTGCCCAATGCCTCGCTGGCCACGTCCATCGGTGTGACCGACGAGCAGCTAAAGTGGCTCGACCAGAACGAGCATAATATATGGAATGCCCTGATTTCCCGCAACTTGCTTTACTCGACCGACGACCTTGAGACCTCGCGGCTGATCGCTCCAGGTCCTGGGTGCTTCACGTTGAATCCCGACTGTCCCGCTCGCGTGGGACGCTACGTGGGCTATCGCATCGTGCAGCATTACCTCGAGCGCCACCCCGACGCCACTCCCGAGGATCTGCTGTCGCCCGCCTTCTACCTCGGCACCTCCACCCTCCTCGACTCCCGCTACAACCCCTAGATAAGTAGGAGATCCCGCCGTGTCGGCGGGACAGCGGCAAGGTTGTTGTGCAGTCGTGTACACGAGTGCGCGAATACACGAGTACACGACAGGCTGGTGTAGGAGCGGAGGGTGATGGCTGTCCAAGGCGTCCCCTTGGGCTGGCGCGGACGCTCGGGATGGGCGCGAAGGGTGGAATTGTTGGGAGAAAGGGTAGGGGATTGGGTGGTTTCAGTTAAATTTGTTAACTTTGTAGCCAAATTAGGATTCTAACCCGTAGAATACGCGTATATATTATGACTGAACAAAGCAAGAAATCCAAGGGCATGCTCATCGCGCTGATCGCCATGGGCGTGTTGCTCGTGGGCGCCGTGCTGGCGATGATCCTGGTGTCGACCTCCAAGACCAAGCAACTCGACGAGGCCCGCAATCTCAACGAGCAGCTACAGTTGACCAACGAGCAGCTGCAATTGGCCAATGAGTATCAAGCCCTTAACATAGAGTTCCAGCAGTACGAGAACCAAACTCAAATGCTGGCCAACGACTCGCTCAACATTAAATACAACGCCGCCAAGCAGAAGGTGGAAAAACTCCTGCAGGAGCTCAACAACGAGAAGACCAAGAGCGCCAAGCGCATCAAGGAGCTGGAGGGGGAGATCTCGACCCTCAAGGGGATTATGCGTCACTATGTGGCTCAAATCGACTCGCTAGGCAAAGAGAACGCTGGATTGCGCGCCGAAAATGAGCAGATCAAAACTCAGAATCAGCAGCTATCTACCCAGGTGGCGAGCGTGTCGCAGCAGAATGAGCGACTAAACGAGCGCATGACCTTAGCTGAGAAGCTCAATGTGACAGGAGTGAAGCTTACATCGCTGAAGAAGAACGGCAAAGAGGAGAAGAATATCACCAAGGCCAAGCAACTGATGGTGACGTTCACAATCCCGCAGAACAATTCCACGCCGGTAGGGATGAAGAAGATCTACCTGCGTATCGTCAATCCCGAGGGCGACGTGCTGTCGGGGGGACCGTCGTTCACGTTTGAGGGTGCCACGCTTAGCTCAACGGCGATGAAAGCTATTGAGTATCAGGGCGAGGAGGTGTCGTCGATCAAGATTTACTGGGATGTCAACACGACGTTGAATCCCGGCGAGTACACCGTGGAGCTGTTCTGCGACAACTATCGCCTGGCCTCGCGGAGATTTACGATGAAGAAATAAGAGAGCGGCCCCCAACCCCCTGAAACCTCCACCAATGGATTGGCTGCAATACTTTTACGACCAGATAGAGGCGACTGAGGTCAACACGGTCTCCTCGGTGTTCAAGCTCGGGCTGAGCCTGCTGCTTGGAAGCGTCGTGGGGTTTGAGCGCAAGCGCAAGGGCCAGACGGCGGGGGTGCGCACCTTCTCGATGATCGCGATGGGTGCCACGTTGGCGATGTTGCTGTCAATCTACGTGCCGCAGGAGTACCTGGGGCTGAAGAATGGCGACCCCGGGCGAATCGCGGCGCAGGTGATCTCGGGTATCGGCTTCCTAGGCGCCGGGGCGATAATCCAGATGAAAGGGTCGGTGCGCGGCTTGACCACGGCTGCCGGCATATGGATGGTGGCTACGATAGGCATGGCAGTGGGCGTGGGGATGTACGCTATCTCCATTATCGCCACGTGCCTGATACTCTTTGTGCTGGTGCAGATCGAGCGCTACGAGCATCGGTTGAACGCTGGTGTCGACTCCCGTATCATCCGCCTGAAGGTGCAGGGGATTGTGAAGGACATCGCCGACTATCGCAACGCCCTACAATCCTACCACGTGACGTTGACCAACGTGTACGTGGAATACGACTACGACGACAATATCACGCGCCTCAACTTAATAGTGTTGCTGCGCGAAAATACCGATTATATAGCATTATTTGCCTCTCTCCGTGACATTAATCCCACGTTAACTATTTCGTTGGGTAATCAGGTAAGTATATGATAGCATTGACCGCGCAAGTGGCCACCGAAACGGCTGAGATGAACGTCGAGGGGTTGATTTCCGACCTCGCGTTTATCCTCCTATTGGGTGCAGCCGTTACGCTGATTTTCAAGTGGATAAAGCAACCCGTGGTGCTGGGGTACATAGTGGCTGGCTTCTTGGCGAGCCCCAATTTCGAGTACCTGCCCTCGGTGACCACCATCGAGAATATCGACCTGTGGGCACAGGTGGGAATCATCGTGATGCTGTTCTCGCTGGGCTTGGAGTTTAGTTTCAAGAAATTGATGAACGTGGGTGGTTCGGGCGTGGTCACGGCATTGATAATCATCACGGGGATGACCCTGTGTGGCGTCGTTTTGGGCCACGTGTGGGGATTCTCGTCGATCAACTGCCTGTTCCTGGGCGGCATGATTTCGATGCAGTCGACCACGATTATTATCAAGGCGTTCACCGATATGGGGCTGAAACAGAAGAAGTTTGCCTCGATTGTGCTGGGTGTGTTGATTGTTGAGGACCTGTTTGCCGTGGTGATGATGGTTGTGCTGTCGTCGGTGGCAATGACCAATTCGGTGGACGGCGGCGAGATGATCTACTCCATTTCTAAGCTGGCTTTCTTCTTGATAATCTGGTTCTTGGTGGGCGTGTTCCTGTTGCCGTCGTTGCTCAATTCCTCTCGACGGTACTTGAACAACGAGACGCTGCTGGTGGTGTCGATGGGTTTATGCCTTGGCATGGCGGTGTTCTCGGTGATGTGCGGTTTCTCGCTGGCATTGGGAGCGTTCGTGATGGGCTCGATTTTGGCTGGCACGTCGCTTGCCGAGAGCATCGAGAAAGTGACCGAGCCGGTGAAAAACCTGTTTGGGGCCGTGTTCTTCATCTCGGTAGGCATGCTTGTCGACCCCCACACGTTGGTGGAATATTGGAAACCGATTGTGGCCTTGTCGGCGCTCGTGATCGTGGGTGGCATCGTGTTTGGCTCGGGGGGCATGCTGGTGACTGGTCAATCGCTGCGTGTGGCCATCGAGAGCGGTTTTTCGCTGACGCAGATTGGCGAGTTTTCGTTCATCATCGCCACGCTGGGCTTGTCGCTTGGCGTGCTTGAGCAAGCATTGTACCCGATTATCGTGGCGGTGTCGGTAATCACCACGTTCACAACCCCTTACATGATAAAAGCGGCCGACCCGGCGGCAACGTGGGTGGAGCGGCATCTGCCCAAGCGGCTCAGTTTCTTGATCAACCGCTACTCGCGCAAGGCACAGGAGGAGAGCGCTACGGTGACGTTGTGGCACACCGTGCTGCGCCGTTATGCGTGGCGAGTGGTGCTGTATTCCATAGTGCTGTTGGCGATGTGCCTGATTTCCAAGCACTTGTTGTTGCCTTGGCTTGAGGAGAAATTCCTTGGGTGGGGCAAGGCGTTGTGTGGACTGTTGACGTTGGCTGGGATGGCGCCGTTCCTGTTGGCGTTGTCGTTGCCCGCGTCGGTCCGCACCGAGCGCGACCGCCTGCTGGAGGCCAACGCCCGCTTTGACGTGCCACTGATTGTGATGACCGTGCTGAGACTGTTTATCGCCCTGATGTTCATTATCTATGCGATAAGCTCGATATGGTCGGCCTCTATCGGAATCGCTACGGGTCTGGCTGTCTTCACGTTGCTTATTTTCTTCTTCTCGTCGCATGTGAAGGCACGCATGCGACGAATTGAGTCGAAATTTCTTGACAACCTCAACGAGCGCGAGCTGCGTCGCTCAGGTCGTAACAATGTGGTTATAAGTGATTTGCATCTGGCTTATATGACAATAGGCTACGGGTGCCCCTTTGTGGGAGAGCGGTTGCGGGATTCCAACCTTCGGCGCGCTTACGGCGTTAATGTAGTAAGCATAAGTCGCGGTGGCGAGGGTATACCCATCCCTTCGGGCGACCAGCGAATCTTCCCGGGCGACACCATCGGCGTGATCGGCACCGACGAGCAGATTCAGCGGTTGCTGGCCGATGCCGAGCGCGACGAAACGCTCACCGACCACACCAGCGATGTAAATCCACAGAATTTCCGTATGACTCCGCTTCAACTATCTGACAATTCGCCACTTATCGGCAAGAGTGCGACCACGGCTAACCTGCGCCGTGAGCACACGGCCCTGGTTGTGGCGTTGCAACGCGGGGATGATTATATCCCGGTGAACGGTCAGGAGAGATTCGAGGCCGGAGATACCGTGTGGATGGTGGGTGACCCTAAACAGTTGGCCACGCTTAAATAACAGAATATGAGGTGGCTGACGGGAATATTGGCTTTATCGTTTGCTCTGTGGCTGTGTGCCGCCGAGAAAGAGGATAGCGTGCCGAAACAGAATCTGTATCAGAAGATTGTGAAATATCTGGCCGAGACCAACTCCACCAAGACCGACACAAAATTCGACTTCTCGGTAATCGGGGGTCCTCATTACAGCAGCGACACAAAATTTGGCCTCGGCATCGTGGCCGCCGGCTACTATAACACCGCTCCCGAAGACAGCCTTACGCACGATTCCAACGTGTCGCTCTACGGCGACATCACCACCACGCTTTACTACGAAGTGGGAATCCGCGGGTCCAACCTTTGCCATGGCGATGCTTGGCGTATCGACTACGTGGCCCGATTTTTCTCGTTCCCGAGCTATTTCTGGGGTATCGGCTACGATATGGACCATCGCGACAGCAACAAAACCAAGTATAAGCGCCTTCAGAGCGATGTCAACGCCACGGTGCTTCGCCGCGTGGGTAAACACTTGTATATGGGGCCTTTAGGCAGTTTCGCTTATGTCAAAGCGGGGGCCCCCCACGACCGGGCGAAGTGGGATGGGCAGCGGCTGAGGACGTTCAACTGGGGTCCGGGAGTGTCGGTGCAATTCGACACCCGCGACAACATCGCCAATGCCTATCGGGGCACATACATGAAACTCGACCAGACATTCTACCCCAAATTCGCCGGCAACCACTATGCCTTCTCCATGACCGAAATCACTGCCAATCAGTACTGTCCGGCTTGGAAAGGTGCCATTATCGCCTGCCAGGTACACGGCAAATTCACTTACGGGAACGTGCCTTGGAGCATGCTGGCGCAAGTGGGCGGAAGTCGCACGCTGCGAGGCTATTACGAGGGACGATACTGCGACAAGGAGGAGATCGACTTTGTGGTGGAACTGCGCCAACACGTCTACCATCGCTCGGGCTTCGTCCTTTGGGGTGGGGCTGGCTGGGTGATGCCGTATCCTTCGGCAATGAGGCTGCGCAATACCCTTCCCAGTGTGGGCGTGGGCTACCGTTGGGAGTTCAAGAAACGAGTGAACGTGCGGCTCGACTATGGCATTGGTCGTGGCGAAAGCACCATTTTATTCAGCATCAACGAGGCATTTTAATCATGGGTAGCAAGCATAAAATCACCGACTTAAGCACTTGGATGGCGGGTGAACACCTAAGCCCGCTCCGTGGGCAGGCGTGGCTGGCGTTGCTTGTGCCTATTGCTCTGATCGTACCGAATATCGCGCTGTGCATCACCGAGGATATGTCGTGGCTTACGGCGCTGGCCAATGTGCTGTTTCCCTTGGGCGTTTACGCGCTGATAATGAGCTCGTGGCGCAGGGTTGGGGCGACGACGTGGCTATGCTTTCCGATGATGTTCTTCGGAGCGTTCCAGATAGTGTTACTGTTCCTCTATGGCGGGTCGATAATCGCTGTGGATATGTTCCTTAACGTGGTGACTACCAACGTGAACGAGGCCACCGAGCTGTTGGCCAATTTATTGCTGGCTATGGGTATCGTGATTGTGCTATACGTGCCCCTGCTGGTGTGGGCGACTGTTGTGCTTGTGAAACGCAAACGAGCCACTGCGCGGTTTATGCGGGCCTATAGGCACGTGTCACGACCGTTGTGCCTGTTAGGGACGGTGACATTAGGAGCAGCGCTCTTGTGGTCGCCCGATTTCGCCGTGCTCGACGACCTTTTCCCCGTAAATGTTTGCCACAATCTTGGATTGGCCGTCGGTCGCTTTCAAGATTCCCAAAATTACCCAGAAACGTCCAAGGACTACACCTTCCACGCTACGCATGAGCCTATCGACAGTGCTGACCGTGAGGTGATTGTGCTTGTAATCGGCGAAACCTCGTGTGCCGAAAATTGGCAGCTGCTGGGATATGGAAGAGAGACCAATCCACGGCTATCGAAGGTTGATGGCTTGGTGGCGTTTCCTAAGGCGTTGACCCAGAGCAACACCACCCACAAGAGCGTGCCGATGATGATGTCGCCGTTGACCGCCAAGACATTCGGTGACTCTATTACCCGCGTGAAAAGCGTGATCACGGCCTTCCGCGAGGCCGGATTCCACACCGCGTTTCTCTCCAATCAGCAACGCAACCGCTCCTATATCGACTACTTTGGCCAAGAGGCCGATCGTTGTGTGTTCCTCAAGGATGACGGCTGCGAGCATCTCGACGATGACTTGTTGCGGCTGCTCGCCGAGGAGCTTCGGGATACCGTAAACGCCCGAAAATTCATCGTGTTGCACACTTATGGGTCGCATTTCCGATATCGCGACCGCTATCCCGCTGAATACGCGCGCTTCACGCCCGATGACGCTATCGACGCGCGTGCCTCCAATCGCGACAGGCTTATCAACGCCTTCGACAACACGATTGTCTACATCGACACGATGCTGGACGATGTGATTGCCGGGCTTGACGAGCAGGGATGTCGCGTCTGCTTGGTCTATGCCTCCGACCACGGGGAGGATATCTTCGACGACGAGCGGGGACGCTTCCTGCACGCGTCGCCCACGCCCACTGCCTATCAATTGCGCGTGCCGTTGCTGGTTTATTACAAGGATGAACCCGACGCGATGGAATCGCGCCGCACCGTGGCCCCGGCGATGACGGAAGCCCAGGGCGCGCCGATGGTGGAATCTCCCAGGATGCAGGCCCTACGGGGTAATGTGGATAAGGTGGTGTCGCCGTCGGAGGTGGTGTTCCACACACTGCTCGACGCCGCCGGCATTTCGACCCCCGTTTTTGATTCTCGCTTGTCGCTGTTCAACCCGGCCTATACCACCCCGGAATTGCTTTACCTCACCGATCGCAACCAGGCCGTCCCCCTGCTCGACTCCGGCCTTAAGCCCCAGGATCTCCCCCTCCTCCCCTAGCAAGATCTTGCACTTTTGCCCGGATAAACTCCTTTATGTCTTCCCAATCTATATTCTGGAACATGTGGGGCATCAAATCGTCTTCAGCATCCAAGAAATAGGTTAACCCCATTAAGACTCTCATCCGGGAACCGTGGGGATATTTCAACTCATATAGTTGCAAAATTTCTTCAAGCGACATATGTTGAAGAAGAAAATATGTGTCGATGAAGTCTTTGCGCTTTCCTCTGCCATCGATAGCCTGCATCTTCATGGCTGCAATATCTTTGGGTGAGGCCATAACAATTCCATCCTCGATAACCGGCTGATCCAGCCACGGGTACATAGAATAATGTACAATGTCGACCTTTACTCCGTCTAATCGCAAACTTCTGATAATTTTCGATGTGGTAGAATTTTCAACCGTTCCGATATTGCTAAATACATCTGCGAAATTAATATTTAAATCAAATTCGCCAAAGAAATCGAGGTCGACTGAGGTGCGGTGCCCCAGCTGGAGAGCTAATGCCGTTCCGCCCACCAACCGTGTTTTTCTCATCTCAGGAAGATTTGAAATCTTTTTCAGGAGTTCCAGAGTGTGGGGTTTGATTGTGCGAAGTGATAGCATCTGTAATCTTCTTTTTTTGTGTTGCTAATGCATGTGATAAAGGAAAGGGCTACGGCATCTAAGGTTCTTAGCCCTTTACAATATTCAGCGATTTTGGGTATGCCGTAATGGTCGCGTATCGCCAGCCAGTCTTGCCAATTTCCGTATTCCAATACGCGTTGAACAACGAAGGCTGGATGGGTATCCCAATCCAGACCTGTCGTGTCAACGTCCCAAAAAAGGGTGGGAGATAAGCTTTCTAATATACTTTTTTGCATACCTTTACCAGCGGTTGTGGTGGATTTTGGAGGGGTCCCATTTGTCCTTGGGCTCGGCTGGGCCGGAGGGGTAACCCATGGCTACGACGCACAGGGGAACAATGTCGTCGGGCAAACCAACGGCCTCGGATACGGCCGAAACGCGCTCGACGATGGGGTAAACGCCACACCATACAGCTCCTAGGCCTACGGCATGGGCGGCCAACAGCAGGTTCTCGGTTGCTGCCGACGCGTCCTGGATCCAGAAGTCGTGGCCGTCGCCGTCAAGACAGCGTGCCATGTCGCCGCACACTACGATAGCGGCCTGTGCCTCGGCCAGCATTTTCCACTGGGGGACGTGGGCCGAGAGCGAGTCGAGGGCCTTGCGATTGTTGAGTACCACGAATGCCCAAGGTTGCTTGTTGGCGGCTGTGGGAGCGGCCATGGCGGCTTTCAGCACGGTGGTGATTACTGAGTCGGGGATAGCTTGCTGGGTGTAGGAGCGCACCGATGAGCGGGTCATGATACACTCGATGGCGTCGTCGCAAGTGGCGGGTGTCTTGTCGCTGTTACAAGCTGCCAGGGGGGCTAGCAGGGCGGCGCCGAGGGCGAGGGTGAAGATTTTGTTCATGTTTTTTATTTTTTTGGGTTTTAGTGAAATAACGCAATAACGTAATAACGCAATAACGCAGTAACGCAGTAACGTAATAACGCAATAACGCAATAACGCAGTAACGCAATAACGCATAACGCAATAACGTGATAACGTTATAACGGGATAACGGGATTGCGGGAAAGCGTAATCATGCATTATCGCGTGGAATTTGGGCGCAAGTTACCAAATTTTTGTATCTTTGCCAAAAATAAAGGAAACCAATCGAAGCAATGACCACATATTTGGTCACGGGTGGCGCGGGCTTCATCGGCGCCAATT
This sequence comes from uncultured Muribaculaceae bacterium, assembly GCA_964562375.1. GTDB lineage: Bacteria > Bacteroidota > Bacteroidia > Bacteroidales > Muribaculaceae > JAJPXC01. The sequence goes on from CAZLSW010000002.1 coordinate 29,723, forward strand.
TCGTGAAATATATCTTGGCCAAATACGGCCAGGAGGAGATTAATGTGGTCATCCTTGACGCACTCACCTATGCTGGTAATTTGCTGACAATCAAGGATGAACTACAAGATTCACGGGTGACGTTCATAAAGGGGGATATCGGCGACCGTGGCTTGGTCGACCGGATTTTGGCTGAGCATGATCCCCGTTTTATCGTCAATTTCGCCGCTGAGAGCCATGTTGACCGCTCGATTACCGGTCCTCGCATCTTCCTGGAAACCAATATATTGGGCACGCAGACGCTACTCGATGCGGCACGCGTGGCTTGGCGACTGCCCGATGGGGCCTATAAACCGGGGCATAAGTTTCTGCAAATCTCCACTGATGAGGTATATGGCTCATTACCAGTGGAATATGATCAGCCACAACCCTTGCATGTCGTAGATGAGTTGAAGACGGTGGTGAAGGATCGAGGCGAGTTGCACACGTTTGGCACTCAGTTCTTTACGGAAACAACCCCGCTGCATCCCCATTCCCCGTATTCGGCTTCGAAAACTTCGGCCGACATGTTTGTGATGGCTTATCACGATACCTACGGCCTCCCCGTCAACATCACCCGCTGCTCCAATAATTACGGGCCATATCATTTCCCCGAGAAACTTATCCCGTTGATGATCAAGAACTTGCTTGAGGGAAAGCCGCTGCCAGTTTATGGTCAAGGACTCAACGTGAGGGATTGGCTCTACGTGGAGGATCACGCCCGCGCTATCGACCTAGTTCTTCGCAAGGGAAGGGTAGGAGAGGTATACAACATCGGAGGATTCAACGAGCACCGTAACCTCGACCTTGTGAAGGCGCTGATAAGAATTGTGGGCGAACTGATGTTGCAACATCCCGAATATCAGCGACTTTTAGCGCATCCTGAGATTCCTTTGGACGAGTCGCGAATCCAATTTGTAACCGACCGTCCTGGCCACGACATGCGCTACGCCATCGACCCCACGAAAATCGCCACTGAGTTGGGATGGTATCCACAAACGCCTCTGTCCAAGGGACTTAAAGCAACTGTTGAGTGGTACTTCAACCATCAGGATTGGGTGGAGAGCGTCACCTCTGGCGACTATCAAAAGTATTACGAGCAAATGTACGGCAACCGATGAAAGGAATAATCTTGGCCGGAGGTTCCGGCACGCGCCTGCACCCGATCACACGGGGCATCTCCAAGCAGTTGATCCCGGTTTACGACAAGCCTATGATCTATTATCCATTATCGGTGCTGATGCTCGCCGGGATACGTGAAATCCTGATAATCAGCACTCCACAGGACTTGCCTGCTTTCGAGCGGTTGCTTGGCGACGGCGCCGAGCTTGGAATCACCTTGAAATACGCCGAACAGCCCCGTCCCGAGGGCCTGGCTCAAGCCTTCTTGATTGGTCGCGAGTTTTTGGATGGGGACGACGCTTGCTTGGTGCTGGGCGACAACATTTTCTACGGCCAAGGATTTACGGGGATGATGCGCAGGGCTGTAGAACGCGCCGAGCAGGGGAATGCCACTGTTTTTGCTTATCAAGTGCGTGATCCTCAGCGATATGGCGTAGTAGAGGTGGATGCCGCGGGCAATCCTGTGTCGATTGAGGAGAAACCTGCCCATCCCAAGAGCGACTTGGCTGTCGTGGGGCTCTATTTCTATCCTGCCGATGTTGTGGATATTGCCTCAGAAATCCAGCCTTCGGCCCGTGGCGAGCTGGAAATCACCTCGGTGAACGAAGCTTACCTGCGCCAGGGGCGATTGAATGTGTCGACCTTCGGCCGCGGCTTCGCATGGCTCGACACCGGCACGGTTGACTCGCTGAAGGAGGCCTCCAATTTCATCGAGGCCATCCAGAAGCGTCAAGGCTTTTATGTGGCCGCTCTCGAGGAGGTAGCTTATCGACGCGGATTTATCGACGCGGTCCAACTACGCGCTCTTGCCGAGCCATTGATGAACACCGAATACGGGCAATATCTCCATCGTCTGTCCCAATCTCCGTTAAACTCCTGAATATGATAGCTTTAGTTGATGTAATGCCTGTGTTGCCCGACTCCATTCCTACGGTGAAGGAGGAGGTGAAGATGCTGTCGTCGATGTCGTTTGACGACCTGATGAGCCGTGTGATCAACGGCGCCGTGGAATTTGGTATCAACTTGGCCATCGCCATCGTGGTGTTCTACGTTGGCAAGTTCATTATCAAGAAGTTATACAAGCTGGTACAGACGATTATGGTGCGTCGTCGCGCCGACCGGTCGTTGACCACGTTCGTTCTGTCGTTGATCAAGATGGTGTTGTATTTCATCTTGATAGTGACCGTTATAGGCATTTTGGGACTGGAAACGAGCTCGTTCCTTGCGCTGTTTGCCTCGGCTGGCGTCGCCGTGGGTATGGCTTTGAGCGGCACGTTACAGAATTTCGCGGGGGGTGTACTCATTCTCTTGCTCAAGCCATATAAGATAGGCGATTACATTGAGGCACAGGGTTTTGCGGGTACAGTGACGGAGATACAGATATTCCACACTATCATCTGCACTTACGACAACAAATCAATCATAATTCCCAATGGAGGCTTGTCGACGGGTTCGATAAACAACTGGTCGCGAGAAGATTACCGCCGCGTGTCGTGGAACGTGGCGATCTCCTATGGCGACTCGGTGGCCACTGCACGCGAGGCGATTATGGAGATTTTCGCGAGCGACCCGCGATTGGTGAAGCACTACGTGGAGGACGACCGCGAGCAGCGTCGGCAGCGACTCAAAGCGTTAGCCACGGAGCGTCCGGCAAAGGCATGTCCGACCAATGAGCCTGATTGTCATTGGTGGCAGCGATGGTTCACCCACCGCAAGAAGATGAAAAAAGCGATTGACCAGTGGGGCAAAGATCGCGAGGCCAAGGTCATGGCCATGCTGCCCAAAGTTGACCGTTCTCCCTCGGTTGTTGTGGATTCGCTGGGCGACTCGAGCGTCAACCTTGTGGCTCGCGCTTGGACCGAGAGCGCCAACTATTGGGCTGTATATTACCAAATCGGGGAGCGCATCTACAATGAATTGCCCAAGGCTGGCATCAACTTCCCCTTCCCGCAAATGGACGTTCACCTCCAGCAATCCCCCGCATAATGGCTTGATGGCCGTCCAAGGGCGGCGCCCCTAACAACTAAAAACTTACTTCGGGTGTTATAAAATTATACGTTTCACCTGAAAAGCTTAGAGTTGTGAAAAGATTCTCCTCCATGCGGCTGTTGCCGGTCGCACTTGTTACATTGATCGGGGCTTCGACGCTCACTGTCGCGTGTGGGTCGAAGAGCGCCGATGACCAACAGTTGCCCGATACGTTGAGGGTGTCGACCATCTACGGGCCTGCCTCCTATTTTTATTATCGCGACACGATCATGGGTTACGACTACGACATGATCGAGGAATTGGCCGCCGAGCATGGGTTCGCGGTCGACTGGCGCGTGGCCGGGAGTCTCGACGAGGCTATCCAGTGGGCTGTCGACGGCGAGGTTGACCTCGTGGGCACGCAGATTCCCGTGACATCCGACTCGCGTCACAAGATTATACCTTGCGGACTGAAAACCTACACCGAGGAGGTGCTCGTGCAGCCGCCGGGTGACACGGTGCTGGTCGACATCAACCAGTTGAAGGGCCAGACGGTGTACGTGCAGAAAGATTCCAAGAGCGAGGAGGCACTTGAGAAGGTCAACAACAAGATTGGAGGCGGTATTAACATCCGTCCGGTCGATGAAGATTCGCTGGCTACCGAGGATATGCTGGCGGCCGTGGCTCACGGCGACATCCACCTGGCCATTGTCGACTCGGAAACGGCCAAGTTGAACAAAACCTATTATCCCGACTTGAACATCACCTTGGCTATCTCGACGCCCGAGCTGTCGCAATGGGGCGTGGCGCAGGATATGAAGTGGCTGGGTGAGAAGATTGACGAGTGGATGAAGGAAGCCAAGCCTCGTGAGGCCCAGGACGAGATTTTGAAGAAATATTTCGACTCGCAAAAGAATCTGCCCGTAGAGGGCGCAAGTTTCGACCGGAAATTCCAGAATGGCTACGCGTCGCCCTTCGACCACCTGTATAAGCAGCACACCGAAGGCACCAGCTGGGACTGGCGCTTGCTCGCGGCTCAGGGCTTCACCGAGAGCCGCTTCGACTCGACGGCACGGTCGTGGGCCGGAGCCAAGGGGGTGATGCAGATCATGCCTAACACGGCCAAGGATTTCGGGTTGAAGAAGAGCGAGATGTCGTCGGCGTCGCGGTCGATAGAGACAGCGGTGAAGGTGTTGAACCGTTACGACGAGATTTTGGCGTCGAAGGTGCCTGATCCGATTGAGAGGCAGAAATTTGTGATGGCGGCCTACAACGCGGGTCCGGGTCACGTGCTCGATGCGATAGCCTTGGCTAAAAAGTATAAGCTCGATCCCACCAAGTGGGACGGGAACGTGGAGAAAGCGATGCTGATGAAGATGAAGCGGAAATATTACCGCGACCCAGTGGTGAAATATGGCTATTCCCGAGGGCGTGAGACGGTTGATTACGTCAAGCGCATCTGGAGCTACTACGACGAAGTAAGGAAGAAGATTCCCGCTTAGTAAAAATGGCTCGTTCCCGGGATGGGGCGAGCCATTTTTATTTGCGTTGCGCTGCAGAATGTTACTTCACGGGAGCGGTTTTGAGGCGACGCTCTTTGATGCGAGCCTTCTTGCCGGTGAGCTTGCGGAGGTAGTAAAGCTTGGCGCGACGCACCTTGCCATACTTGTTGACGGTGATAGAGTCGATGAATGGCGACTCGATGGGGAAGATACGCTCAACGCCGATGTTGTCGCTCATCTTGCGCACGGTGAAGCGCTTTTTGGGGCCTTCGCCGGCGATTTTGATCACAACGCCGCGATACTGCTGGATACGCTCCTTGTTACCCTCCTTGATGCGGTAGGCAACGGTGATGGTGTCGCCGGGGCCAAATTGAGGATGCTGCTTCCCGGTAGCGAATGCCTCCTCGGCTACTTTGATTAAATCCATTTTGAGTTTTAAAGCTTTAAAATGTTTAACATCACGCAATATACACGGGCAGCTTGTCCCGCCAGAGATTGCGCATACGGCCGCGAAGTTACAAATTTTTTCGTAACCTCGCAAGCTGAAAATTTTTTTGGATTCCCGGAGGGGGTAGAGACAGCCGGAGATCGCTAAATCGCCTAATCGTGGTAAAGCGAAATAACGTAATAACGTTATTACGTAATAACGTTATAACGAAGGCGTAAGATGATGGAGGCTTGTCCCGCCGGGACGGCGGGACTTCCTGCCTGAAGTGACCCGCCGGGACGGCGGGATGTCCTGCCTGAGGTGTCCCGCCGGGACGGCGGGACCTCCTGCCTGAGTTGTCCCGCCGGGACGGCGGGACGTCCTGCCTAAAGTGTCCCGCCGGGACGGCGGGACTTCCTGCCTGAAGTGTCCCGCCGGGGACGGCGGGACTTCCTACTTAGTCGAGGGAGGGCTTGTCCTTGGCGGGGTTGCGGTAGTGGATTTTGCCTTCGATGTACTCCTGGGCGGCGATGAGGGTGGGCTTGGGGAGCTTCTCGTAGTACTTGGAGATCTCGATTTGCTCGCGGTTTTCGGTGATTTCCTCGAGGTTGTCGTTGAGGGAGGCGAACTCTTGGAGCTTTTTCTCGAGGTCGTGCTTCATCTCGCCGGCGATTTGGTTGGCGCGCTTGGCGCAGATGCACACGGTTTCGTAGATGTTGCCGGTGTCCTTCGACATCTCGATCATGTCGCGGGTCACGGTGTTGAGAGGTGCGTTGGTCTTCTTGTAGTCCATTATATAATTGCAATTATGATTTAACGGTGGTTACTCGTGGGCGTACTTGCGGGCGATAGAGTAGATGTTCTCGGCTTCCTCGCGGTTGGGGCTGTCGGGGTAGGAGCTCACGAAGTTGTAGTACTCGTCGATGACGTCGCGGAAACGCTCGGCTTTCTTCTCGTCGACGCTTTGGGATGCCTCTTGGTAGCGCGCTTTGAGGATAAGCAGGTCGAGGTCCTCCTTGTACTTGGTGTGGGGGTATTCCTTGATGGCGTTCTTGGCGACGATCACGGCCGACTCGTAGTTGTTGCCCATATAGTTGCCCAGATTGTAGTAGAGCTGGGCGTTTTGGAGCTGCTTGAGGGTCAATTTGTCTTGAAGCTCGAAGAGGCAGTTTTGGGCTTGGTGAACCTTGTCGCTACGGGGGAAGAAGTCGATGAAAGCCTGAAACTCCTCGATGGCTTTGATTGTCTCGCTTTGGTCGAGCTGGGGGTCGGGGGAGTCGAGGTAATATCCGTATGCGCTGTAGAAACGTGCCATCTCGGTGTATTTGCCACGGGGGTAGCGGGTATAATAGGCTTTGAACCAGGTGCCTGAGGTGAGGTAATCCTTGTTCTCATAGTTGGCGCGAGCCAGCAGGTATAGAGATTCCTCGGCCTTGTCGGATCCTTTGAACACGGTGACGCACTCCTCGAGAATCGTGGCGGCTTGGACGTATTTGCCGTTCTCGAAAGCGCGCTTTGCGAAGTCGAATTTATAGTCGAAGTCCCTGCTCTTCTGGGCTTTGTTGTACTCGCCGCAGGATGTGGCCACGAGGGCGAGCAGGGCTATCAAGAGGTATCTCCACATATAGAAGTCTAAATTAAATAGATTTGCGACGCGAAGTTACTCATTTTTCCCTTTGCGTGTACATAATTAATCTTAAAAACGCTGCGGAGGGAATATGTTAATAATATTGAAAATTGGTTGTTGATTTGGAAATTTCGCTTATATTCGCGTCGTAAAGTACGCAACCATGGATACACGGTGACGTATACACTGGGAAAAAGCAACTACCCCTAACTATCACATTATATTTTTGACCCTAAGCATGAGAAACTATGGTGAGCCGGCACAGGCGCTGATGCCCCAGCCGCACTCGAAATTTTTAACCTCAACGTGGCGCGCTATGTGCGTGGCCATGGCTTTGCTGTTCTCCCTATCGTCCAACGCCGCCGAGACCATCAAGCGCGAGCACCGCGCCGTGTGGTGCGCCACAGTGTGGTCCAACGACTGGCCCTTGTCGGCCAACACCGGCACCACCGCGGCCAAGCGCAAGGCTCAGAAGGCGGTGATGACCGATTATCTCGACGACATGCAGGCGGCGGGGATTAACGCTATCTATTTTCAGGTGCGCTCGATGTGCGACGCCATGTACGAATCCTCCTATGAGCCTTGGAGCGCTTATGTGTCGGGTACACGCGGCACATCGCCGGGGTATGACCCCTTGGCGTGGGTTGTGGAGGAGTGCCACTCCCGAGGAATGGAGTGCTACGCTTGGGTTAACCCAATGCGCTACGCTACCACCAATACCACTTATACCACCGCTAAGGATGTGGACAATGTAAATGATTATGTGATCGCCTATAAAAATGATGATGGCAAAACCACCAAAGTGCTCAATATCGGCAAGGCAAAGGCGCGCACCCATATCGCCAAGGTGGTGAAGGAGATAATACTCAACTACGACGTGGATGGCGTGGTGATGGACGACTACTTTTACCCCGAGGGGATGCCTGCAACGTCGTCGGCTGCCGATTATTCGACCTATACCTCCTCGGATGACTATACTAACGGGGTGTCGATGGCCGATTGGCGTCGCAACAACGTCAACCAGATGATTTCGCGGATATACAACGTGATCAAGGCCAATCGCCCCGATCGCACGTTCATCCTGGCCCCCGCTGGGGTTGCCAAGGCTGGCTACGGCATTCCCGACTCCCCCTCGGCGTCCAATGAGTATCAGTATGCCAAGTTGTTCTCCGATCCCTTGGCGTGGGTTTACAACGGATATATCGACGCGCTGTCGCCCCAGCTCTATTGGGCCACCACGCATGCCACCAACGCTTTCGGCCCGCTTTCGCAATGGTATCACAAGGCGGCCAAGCAGTTGGGACGCAACTTCTATGCCTCCCATTCCATCTCATCGGCAACCAATCAGGCTGACCTTGGCGACCAGATAAAGCTCAACCGTCAGTATGGCGAATCGTCGGGCTGGAACGGCCCGGGTTCGGCGCTCTACAGCGCCAAGTCGTTCACCAACGTCTCCTCGACGCTCAAGAAGAGCTACTTCAAGGGGCCGTCGTTGACCCCGCGGTTGGCATGGTACGACACCGACTCCTGCCAATACAAGCGTTACGCTTTCCCGGCTCCCACGGGAGGCAAGCACGCCAGCTCCAAGCTGAGTTGGACAGCGTCGACCAACCCCAACCAGGAGAGCGCCATCGTGCGTTACTCGGTGTACGCGGTGCCCGCGACGATTGCCCTGGCTGATGCTAAGCGCAGTGACGGCGACGGCATTTCGGCGGATTACCTTCTGGGAGTGACTTACACGAACTCCTACACCCTTGACACCGACTACGACACGGGCTACTGGTACGCCGTGTGTGTTTACGACGGATACGGATTCGAGTCGGAGCCGATGGTAATCGACTATCCTACATTTGAGACCTTGGATGCGCCTGAGTTGCTTGCTCCTGATGACGGTAGCGACCAGGAGGAGAGCGTCAAATTCCAGTGGACCGGTGTGGGCGCCGAATACTACCGCGTGCAGATCTCCACCACCCCCGATTTCTCCACCATCCACAAGAGTAAAAAAGTGGAGCCGACATCCCTGGCCAATTCCAAATATTCCACCACCATCAAGGCTTCCAATATTGGCTTGGGATTCTACTACTGGCGAGTGGTAGCGGTGAAGGAAGGATGCGCCAACGCCAAGTCGGGCTATCGCACGATCAACATCACCTCGGTGGGCGTGGGTAATTACGAGGATGGATACACGATCACCTACGATCCGGGGGATTATAATTGGTACGGAAACGGAGTGCCCAATTTCGTGATGTGGAACAATTGGGTGCGCTCAACCGACTCCTCTTACGACAACTTCGAGCAGGCCAATAGTGGCAAGCAAAATAGATCGTTTGTTGTCTCGGGCGACTATCTTTACATCTCGGGGCGCGACGCCGACGGCTCCCCGACGATGACTTATCTCGACGTGTACAACCGTCACACTGGCGAGAAGATTAAGCAATTGGAGCTCGACGCAGCTGGCTTGATAGGCGGTTACCCCTGTAATACCGTGTTCAAGGACGGCGGTGGCAACATATATATCGCCAACATGACCCTTGACTTGCGTTCCAGCCCACTGGTAATACATCAGGTGAACACATCGACGGGCGAGCTCACCGAGGTGTTCCGCGCGACCTACACGTCGTCGAGCGTCGATGCCGCCTTGCGCGTCGACCATGTGGCGTGGCTCGATATCGATAATATCTCCTACATCTACGCCGCCATTTCGAACAAGAGCCTGCTCCTGCGCTGGACGTTGACCGATGGCTCGTTGCCCCAGACCAAAGAGTTTGACCTGTCGAGTGCGGGTTATTGGCCCTCAAGCGCCAGCTCCTTAGGCTCGGCGCCGGTGGTGATACCCTACAGCAAAGGCAACGTGTTCATCAACGGAGCCAACACTGGCTTCACCCGCTACGCGTTGTCGACGCCCAAGATTTACGGCTCTTTGGCCGACGCTCCGAGCGGCTACCAGCCCGCGACGGCCACTTTCAACGGCGGCTCATGGTTCCCACTGAACAGCAAATATTACATGCTGTATCCCTATACCAACTATTCCCAATCGCCGGGAGTGACGTGGCGCCTGGCTGCCACGAGCAGCACCTACTCCTACGGCGACCTCAGCTATGGAGTGACTATCCCCGAGGGTGGTCTCGGCACCACCAGCTCCGTCACCATGCAGGCGGCTACCGATTACGTGGTCAATGCCGATGCCACAGCCGATATTTACGTCTATTCACCCGGTAACGGAGTGGCTTCCTACACCATCTCCAACGCTTGGAGCACGGGCGTGGAGGTCGTGACCTCGGATAACGCCCTGGTGGTGAAAGTGGACGGCCGATTGGCCAAGGCGAGCGATCCAGCGGCGAGAGTGGAAGCTTATACTCCTGAAGGCTTGCTCGTTGCGAGCGGCCGAGGTGAGATTATGATACCCGCGCAAGGACTGTGGATAATCCGCGCGTATACTCCTGTACACATTACATCCACCAAAGTTGTTGTAGAGTGATAGATAGGAAGGTGCCGGCCGAGTAGGCTCGCACACCCCGAGGGCGGCGTCGACAAGCCATAGTGCGACGCCGCCTTTGCTGTGTAGTTGTTAGTTGTTAGTTGTTAGTTGTTAGTTGTTAGTGAGGGATTGTCGACAGGGAAAGTATAAATATTATTAATATTGGAAAAGATTCGCGGAAAAGCGTTATATTTGCATACCAATCCAAAGAAGGCGCGTGCCGGAGCCTCTCTCCCATTTTAGCCGGCTGATAAGCGTCGCGGGACACTCCTCCCGGCTCAGGGGCGCAAATGAAGCCCGTGGGCAATCTCTCTCCAAGCCGCGAGCGGGCGCGAAAGGCCCCTGGCAGTTTGCGGTTCAGCGTGTATAGGCCTGTTGTAAGTCCTTGACGCCGAGTACCATGATATATAAAAAACGACATAAATGACAGGCAAATGCAAGTACCTGCCCCACACATCCAAGCCGCAACGTATCGACCAGGCCCTGGCCGAGCGCTACTCCAGTTGCCCCCCGATAGGGGAGTTGCTGGCCGAGCGCGGTATCGCGACACCGGAGGAGGCCGATCGCTTCTTCCACCCCTCCTTGCGCGATATGCACGACCCGTTCCTGATGCCAGATATGGACAAGGCTGTGGACCGGCTCAACCGAGCCATGGGGTTAAAAGAAAAGATCATGGTATACGGCGACTACGATGTGGATGGCACCACAGCCGTCGCCTTGGTTTACAAGTACCTCCAAAACTTCTACTCTAACATCGACTACTTCATCCCCACTCGTTACGACGAGGGGTATGGTATCTCGTTGCCCACGATCGACGAGTTTGCCGACGCCGGTGTGAAGCTCGTGATAATCCTCGATTGCGGCATCAAGGCCAACGAGGAGATCGCCTATGCCAAAAGCAAGGGGATCGACTTCATTATCTGCGACCATCACGTGCCCGACGACGAGTTGCCGCCTGCCGTGGCTATCCTTAACCCCAAGCTGGAGGGCTCCACTTACCCTTGTCCCCATCTCTCGGGCTGCGGGGTGGGCTACAAATTGATGCAGGCCTTCGCCACAAGCAACGGCATCCCTTACAACGACCTTGAGGGGATGCTCGACTTGGTGGCTGTATCCATCGCGGCTGATATCGTGCCGATGGTAGACGAGAACCGCATTATGGCCTACCATGGGCTGAAGCGGTTGAACTCCAACCCCAACCTGGGGCTGCGCGCCATCATGCGTATATGTAACTTGACAGGCCGTGAGATTACCATCTCGGACGTGATTTTCAAAATCGGCCCGCGCATCAACGCCTCGGGGCGCATGCAGAGTGGCCGCGAGGCTGTCGACTTGCTGGTGGCTCGCGACATCGCCGACGCCTACGCAAAGGGCAAGGCCATAGACCAATATAATCGCGACCGTAAGGAGCTGGACAAGCAGATTACCGAAGAGGCCAACAACATCCTCGAGGCCCGCGGCGAAAAGCTGTTCGACAAGAAATCGATCGTCATCTACAATAAGGATTGGCACAAAGGTATCATCGGCATCGTGGCCTCGCGCCTCACCGAGCTGTATTACAAGCCGGCCGTGGTGCTGACGCTCTCGGGAGGCTTGGCGACGGGTTCGGCCCGCTCGGTACAGGGCTTCGACATTTACAGCGCCGTGGATTCGGCACGCGATCTGCTGGAGAATTTCGGCGGTCACACCTACGCCGTGGGCTTGTCGCTAAAGGAGGAGAATATCCCTGAGTTCACTCGCCGTTTCGAGACGTTCGTGGCTGAGAATATCCAGCCCAACCAGTTGACGCCGCAGGTGGAGATTGACGCCGAGTTGACGTTCTCCCAGTTGACCCCCGAATTCCTTTCCAATTTGCGCAAATTTAATCCCTTTGGGCCGGGCAACAACAAGCCAGTGTTCGTGACTCGGCGAGTGATGGATTTCGGCACGTCGAAGCTTGTGGGGAAGAATCTGGAGCATATCAAGTTGGAATTGGTTGACGACACGTCGGGCCGCGTGATTAACGGCATCGCCTTTAACATGTCGGATCATTTCGACGACATTCACCTTGGGAGGCGTCCGTTTGACATCGTCTACACCATCGAGGAGAGCAAGCATCCCAATTCGCCGGGGGCGTCGATACAGCTTCTTGTAAAGGAGATCAAACTCAGCAAAGCTGAGCAAGTATAAAGGATTAAGTATAAAGGATTAAGTGGTGGTGAATGGAGCGTATGATAGGGAGGCGTGCCTGGGGCTTTTGGAAAAGCACTGGGGATACACGTCGTTTCGGCCGGCGCAGGAGGAGATAATCAGCTCCTTTGTGGCCGGGAACGATACGCTCGGGCTGTTGCCCACGGGTGGCGGCAAATCCATCACGTTTCAGATTCCGGCGTTGCTTTCCCCCGGGCTTACGGTGGTGGTGACGCCGCTGATCTCGTTGATGAAGGACCAGGTGGACAACCTGCGCGAGCGCGGGGTGATGGCCACGTGCCTCCACTCGGGCTTGACGCGCGCCGAGGTGAAATTGGGCATTGACCGTTGTCGGTTGGGAAAGGTGAAGATGCTCTACGTGTCGCCCGAGAGACTGCAATCCAAGTCGTTTATCGAGACTTTGCGCTTGATGAAGGTGACGCAGATTGTGGTGGACGAGGCCCACTGTATATCCCAATGGGGCTACGATTTCCGCCCTTCCTATCTGAAGATAAGGGAGCTGCGAAAGACTTTTCCGCAGGCTCCTGTGCTTGCGCTTACAGCGTCGGCTACTCCCGAGGTGGCGGCCGATATTATGGAGCAGCTTGAATTTCGCACGCGCGACCATGTGTATTCCCGAAGCTTCTCTCGCGACAATATCTCCAACGTGGTGAGGTATTGCGACCACAAGGAGGGGAAATTGCGAGAGGTGTTGCATGCCGTGGCCGGTACGGCAATCGTGTACGTGCGCTCTCGCAAACTCACACGCCAGCTCTCCGACATGCTTGTGGCCGACGGGATATCCTCTGACTTTTACCATGCGGGATTGGCCCCGGAGGATAAAAACGAGAAGCAAAATCGCTGGAAGTCAGGCGAAACGCGCGTGATTGTGGCCACCAACGCGTTCGGCATGGGTATCGACAAGCCTGATGTGCGACTGGTGGTGCATTACGACCTTCCGTCGTCGCTCGAGGAGTACTATCAGGAGGCGGGACGTGCCGGTCGCGACGGTTTGCCGTCGTTTGCCGTCGTACTCGCGTCGCGTGCCGATAAGGGTACGCTCTCCCGACGCGTGTCGCAGGCGTTCCCCGAGAAGAGTTTCATCAGTAGAGTGTATGAGCTCGCGGGTAATTTTTTGGATGTGGCAGTGGGAGAGGGGTACAATCAGGTTTATCCGTTTGATTTCAACACGTTCTGCGTGAGGTTCAAAGTGCAACCGTTGGCAGCCCACAGCGCGTTGACGCTGTTGACCCGGGCTGGCTGGATTGAGTTTACCGAGGAGATAGCCACGCAGTCGCGCGTGATGATGTTGGTGACCAAAGCCGAGTTGTATCAGCAGAATCTGACGCCCAACGAGGACCTGTTGTTACAATTGTTGCTGCGGTCGTACACGGGTTTGTTTGCCGACTATGTGCCTATAAATGAGACGCTTTTGCAATCGCGCACGGGGCTGGGGGCACAGGAGGTGTACGATACGCTGCTGTCGTTGACGCGCAAGCATGTGCTGCATTTTATCCCTCGCAAGACGTCGCCTTATATTTTCTACACCACCTCACGCGAGGAGCCGCGCTACATCACGATGCCCAAGGCGGTGTATGAGGATCAGAAGGCGCGTTTGGAGAAACGGGTGGAGGCGATGAAGCAGTTTGTATACGCTCAGGATGGATGCCGCGTGCAACGGCTGTTGACATATTTTGGCGAGACGACAGCTCAAGAGTGCGGGAAATGTGACCTGTGCCGCGACCGTCGTCGGGAGGCTCGAGGCATAGATTTGAAGGCCCTCGAGAAGTCGATACTGTATCTGTCGGGACAGCCTGGGGGCCACACGGTGGATTACATCCAGCGCCAACTTGACCTTTACCCCAAGGAGGCGGTCGTGCAAATGATTCGGTCGCTGGCCGACCGCTCGCTGGTTGCCCTTGACATGGCCACGTTCAACGTGGTCAAGGTGAAGAATTAGAGAGGGGGTAGTGGGCCGTAAACGCGGGTGTAGACGTCGATAGCGGGCTGGGCGCGCACCACGCCGTGTTCGTCGGCCGTGACCACCTTCTGGCCGAGTCGCGCCTTCCGCTCGAGCATCTTCTTGTAAGCAGCGTTAATGCCGTCAAGCAATCTCTGTCCTTTTTCAGAAAGCTTATTTTCTTGCATAATCAGCTATTTTGGAATATATGTAGAGCTTTGGGGTGTCCATGGTGTTAGCTCAACAACTGGGTGACGGCGGGGATGGCGGCGAGGTCGGATTGGTCGGCTTGCGCCGGGACGACCGAGGCGTAGTCGCGGTCGAGCCAATAGACGTCGCTTTGGTCGTCGTTGGGGTCGTTGGGCACGTATTTGCCGGTGAGGATATAGAAGGGGTGGCCCGAGGGGTCCTCGTATTTGCGGTACTCCTCGGTCCAGTGACCTTGGGCAGAGTGGACTACCTTCAACCCCTTGATTTTAACCTTGGCGGGGAAGTTGACGTTGAGGCATACGCCTTTAGGTAAGCCGTGCTCGAGCACTTTGGCTGTGATTTCCTTGATGAAAGGGGTGCATTCCGAGAAATCGGCTTTGAGGGAGTGGTGGGTGAGGGAGTAGCCGATGGATGGGATTTCGAGCATTGAGCCTTCGAGGACGGCGCCCATTGTGCCGGAGTAGATGATGGAGTTGCCCGAGTTGGAACCGTGGTTGATTCCGGCGAGGATGAGGTCGGGTTTACGCGGGACGACAGCGTGCATGGCGAGCTTGATGCAGTCGACAGGGGTGCCGTTCACCGAGTAGATTTTTGCGCCGTTGTAGTCGTCGTGTTCCATAACGCGCAGGGGGTTGCCGACGGTGATGGCCGAGGACATTCCGCTCTGGGCCGTGGCCGGGGCGACGACAATGATGTCGCCCAAATGTGACACGCAATCAACGAGATGGCGCAGGCCTTTAGTGCCCACGCCGTCGTCGTTAGAGATAAGTATAAGGGGGCGATCTGCCATTCCTTCAGATGATTAGAGGGTTAATACGATGTTGTTTTCCTTGGCGATGCGCCGCATGTTGAGGATGGCGTATCGCATACGCCCAAGGGCTGTGTTGATTGAGACGCCGGTTGCGGCGGCGATCTCCTTGAAGCTCATGTTGCGGTAGTATCGCATCACGAGCACCTCGCGTTGCGACTTGGGAAGGGCGCGGATTATGCGACGCACGTCGCCCATTATCTGCCGCTTGACGAGATGGTCCTCGACGTTTTCGTCGGCGAGGTCGCGGCGGTTGAGGATATCGGTAGCATCGTCGTTGTCGGTCGAGACGGTATTTTCGGCTTTCTCTTGACGATAGTAGTCGATAATGAGGTTATGGGCGATGCGTGATATCCAGGATGAGAATTTACCGGAGTCGGTGTATCGTCCTTGACGTATCGTGGTGATGGCCTTGACGAAGGTTTCTTGGAAGATGTCTTCGGCGAGGTCGCGATTTTTAACGATATGTAAGATGTAGGAATAAACCCGATCCTTATGACGATTAAGAAGCGCATCAAAGGCCTCGTTGTTACCCTGGGCATAAGCGGCCACCAACTTGTCGTCGGCGAGCTTATTAAGATTCTGCATTACTATTCCTTTTTAAAATTAAGAGTAGCGATGTGCAATAGGCTAATGATGGGTTTATTGGTGAGTGATAATGATGTTGAAATTCAAGATGCAAAGTTATAAAAAGCCCGCCACACTGGCAAGTGTGGCGGGGTGTCGTTAACAAAGTTTAACTGCTCTAAGGCAATAAATCGTCGCTAACCGCGGGGCGCGGTGGCTCGGCGGAACGACCACCGCGGCAAACCGCGGGGCACGGTGGCTCGGGGGGACGACCACCGCGGCAAACCGCGGGGCACGGTGGCTCGGGGGAACGACCACCGCGGCTCGGCCGCGGGGCACGGTGGCTCGGCGGAACGACCACCGCGGCTCGGCTGCGGGGCACGGTGGCTAGAGGGGGTTATTTCCCTTGGTGCTCGTACTTGAGGGTCAACGAGGGCTGGTCGCACACCTCGGTGGGGCCGAAGTACTGGATGGGGCCCGGGTAAACGTAGCAGGTGTTGACAGCCCAGTCGTCGCGCTTGGAGGCGAATTTCTTGAAGGGCGCTCCGTCGAGGTCGACGAGGGCCTTCTGGATCACGGGCTTCAAGGCTCCGTTACGACGCTCCATGTTCATCATCATGGTGATGGGAATACCGCCGGCAACCCACTGTACGGAGGGTTTTGTCAAGTTGCGCACCGACGACATGTAGCCGGTAACGCCCGAGTTTATCAGGCATGTGGCGTTGAAGCCGAGGGCGTAGCAGTAGTCGGCGTCGAAGTTGGAGGGGTCGGCGCAGCGTCCCTCGTAGCCGAAGAAGTGGTGGAGGGCCGAGAATTTGCCGTTGAACTTGCCGTCCTTGGCCATCTGGTCAAGCTTCTTGGCAACCATCTCGGAGAGGAGTTTCTCGGTCTCGATAAGGGATACTTGCACGTTGCCGTGGGGGTCGCGGTCGAGACAGAGCTGGCGAGCCACTTTCTCGGGCAAGGAGGCGAGGGTGGCGGCGTTGTCGGCCGAGAGGTTGGCCTTGATGAACGCGAAGATCTCGTCGGGGCTCTTGGTGGCAAGGTCGGAGTGCTCGGCGAGCATGTCGTTGAGCTCGCGGATAAGCGACTTGATGGCGGGGATGAACTCGATCAGGCCCTCGGGGATGAGGACGATACCGAAGTTGTCGCCGTTTTCGGCGCGTGCTGCCACGGTGTTGGCGATGTTGGCCACAACGTCGTCGAGGGAGAGGTTCTTGGCCTCAACTTCCTCGGAGATGATGCAGATGTTGGGCTGGGTCTGGAGGGCGCACTCAAGGGCGATGTGGCTCGCGGAGCGGCCCATGAGCTTGATGAAGTGCCAGTATTTCTTGGCCGAGTTGCAGTCGCGCTGGATGTTGCCGATAACCTCGGAGTACACCTTGGTGGCGGTGTCGAAGCCGAAGGAGGTCTCGATTTGGGAGTTTTTCAAGTCGCCGTCGATGGTCTTGGGGCAGCCGATCACTTGCACTCCGGCGCCGATCTCCTTGTAGTACTCGGCGAGGATAGCGGCGTTGGTGTTGGAGTCGTCACCACCGATGATTACGAGGGCCTTGATGTCGAGCTCGCGCAGGATCTCGAGGCCCTTGTCGAATTGCTCCTTGGTCTCCAATTTGGTGCGACCCGAGCCGATGATGTCAAAACCGCCGGTGTTGCGGTACTCGTTGATGATGGGTGCTGTAAGCTCCATGTATTTGTGGTCGACGAGACCTCCGGGGCCCATAAGGAAGCCGTAAAGGCGGGAGTCGCGATGTATTTTCTTGATGCCATCGAAAAGGCCGCTGATCACATTGTGTCCGCCAGGGGCCTGGCCACCGGAGAGGATAACGCCGACGTTGATGGGGCGTCCGGGGGTGGGGTTGGCGTTTTTCTCGAATTTCAGCTCGGGCAGGCCGTAGGTGTTGGGGAACAGGGCTTTGATTTCGGCCTGATCGGCTACACTTTCGGTGGGTTTGCCCTCGACGGCCTTAACTGGGCCGGTGAGCACAATGGGAAGCTTGGGCTGGTAAGCCGCGCGGGCTTTTTGCAGGGCGCTTTTTTTCATTGCTGGATTGGTTATTTTGATTGGTTGTTTTAATTTCCTATGTGTCAACGGCTTAGTTGTTAATCGTAATGACGTTATAACGTAATAACGTGATAACGAGAAAACGCAATCCACGGGGGCCGTTTTACTTTAGTGCAAAGGTCGCAAAAAAATCCCGAAAAATCAACCATGGGAAGATAGATAAAAAGTAAAAATTACTTAATGAGGCTGAGTTTTGGCGTAGGCGATGGCAGCGGCGAGGTCGTCGGGGGTGTCGATGCCGATGGTGGGCTCGGAGGTGAGGTCGACGGCGATGCGGTAGCCGTTTTGGAGCCAGCGGAGTTGCTCGAGGCTTTCGGCAAGTTCGAGCGAGGATTGGGGCAGGCGGGTGATCTCGTCGAGCACTCGGGAGCGGTAGCCGTACATTCCCACATGGGTGAGGAATTCCGCCGTGTCGAGCCACTCTTTCCACTCGTGGCCGCGAACGTAGGGGATAATCGAGCGGGAGAAGTAGAGGGCGTCGCCGCGCAGGGAGCGGGTGAGTTTCACCACATTGGGGTCGAACAGGGCGTCAAATCCTTTTGATTTGTCGAATACGCGTGCCAGGGTGGCAATATCCACGTCGGGACGGTCGAAGCAGCGCTTGAGGGCTTCGATTTGCGAGGGGGCGATGAATGGCTCGTCGCCTTGGATGTTGATTACCACGGTAGCGTCGGAACCGGAAAGGGCGAGTGCCTCTCGGCAACGGTCGGTGCCGCTTCGGTGATTGGGGGAGGTCATAACGGCTCGGCCTCCGAAACGCTCTACTTCGTTGAGAATGCGGTCGTCGTCGGTAGCCACAACTACCTCGTCAAGAGCCTTTTGAGCTTGGGTATACACTCGCTCAATCATGGTTTTGCCCTCGATAACGGCCAGGGGTTTGCCCGGGAACCGGGTAGACGCGTATCGAGCTGGGATAATGCCTATATATTTTTCCATTGCTATGTTTTTTCTTCTTCAGTGGCTGTGGCGGCATGTTTAACGGCCTCTTTTTCGGCCTTTTCTTGTGCTTCGGCGGCTTCCTTTGCGGCGTATTCCTTGGCTTCCTCGGGTGTCTGGGGCCGGGAGAAGAATCCGGGTAGGAGGCATATACCGATAATGAGGTAGACGTAGTAGGATAGCAGGCGCCAGAACAGGGCGATGATCAATGCCACGCCCGTGCCTCCGGCTCCGGCAATCATGTCGCCGTAATACTCGGTGAACAGCCATTCGCTGACGCCGGAGCCACCCGGGGTAGGGCTTACCATCAGCACCACCCACACGACGAACTGGCGTCCGAACACCACCAATTGGTCGGCACCGTGGACGAATCCCCAGAAGAGGGCGTTGACCATCAGGAATCGTGACGACCAGCTCAGGGCGGTGCCACCGAAAGTTTCGAGCCACCAGCTGATAGGTTTTTTGCGTAATTGGGCCGATGTGGCGATCATGTTGTCGGCCATATTTACCACGTCAGGCTCCCAACGTCGAAGCAGACGCCAGTGGAATAGCTTGGTGAGCGTCTTTTTCACCCACAACGGCTTGAGGATGATGCCCATGAACAGGGTGAGTGTCCACAGGAAAAGGATGCCGTAAACGGTCCAGAACACGGCTTTCAAGCCCATTCCGAATGCTTGATGTCCGGCCGAAAAGTGGAAAAGTTGGTCGTAGGGGATGATGGCCACGACGATGGGCACGGCCATGACGAAAAATAGCTCGTCGAGGAACAGGGTGGTCATCATCAGCGTGGTTGCTCGGCCCAGGTCGATTCCCTCGCGGTTGAGGTAGATCATGCCCAAAGCTGAGCCTCCCACGGCCGAGGGGGTGACGCAGGAGGTGAACTCGCAGAGCATATCGACTTTCAGGGCCTGTTTCCACGTGAGGTCGTGGTCGGTCAAGGCGCGGAAACGCCAGGTGAGGCCGAAGTCGCGGCCGAGCATGAAAAGCCAGGCCACGAATATTGAGATGATTACGTGGGGCGTGAAGTGGATCAGGTCCCACGTTGATGCGTTAAACTCGTGATGGAACAACCACAAGACCACACCTAATCCGATCAAGATCGGGGTGGCCACCTTAAGCCACAGGTAGCTGCGCTTACTTGCTGTGGTCGCGGCCATAGGCTTGGATTATATCGGTATAACGTTGGTCGACCTCCTCCATTACGTTAGCCCAAGATCGGGTGAGGGTCTGGCGGGCCCCCATGCCAATGCGTCGTAGGGCTTGGCGGTTGGTGGCGAGTTGGGCGGTGAGGTTGGCGTAAGAGTCGGCCGAGAGGTCGGTGAGGAGGCCGTTTTTGCCGTCGACGATTACCTCCGAGGCTGTGGAGCCGTGGGGGAGGATTGTGGGTGTGCCCATAGCGGCGGCTTCGCGCAGCACCAGCGGGGCGTTGTCGTAGAGCGATGGGAAGAGGAAGAGGTCGCTTGCGGCGTAGTAGCGCATGAGGTCCTCTCGCTTGTTGATGACGCCGTGGAAGGTTACTCGCGGCCAAAGGCCCAGTTCGGTGACCATTCGGCGCATGTTGCCGGCCTCGTAGCCAGTGCCGATGAAGTTCATGCGCCAGTTGAGGGTTTTGGGGAGCTTGGCGAGCGATTCGATTATTGTGCCCACTCCTTTTGCCTTGATGTGCTGTCCCACGAAGAGAAGGCCGAGGGTGTCGTCGCCCCAGCCGAGCTCGCGGCGTGATTGCTCCTTGAAGGCTTCTACTTGGCTCTCGGGGACGAGGTCGGCCAGGTCGTTTCCGTTCTCCACCACGGTTACTTTGCCCTTGAAGCCGTACTCGCGGATTGTGTCCTCAACTCGTGCCTGTGGAATCCACACCTCGGTGGCCGAGTTGAAGAAGTGGAGGATACGGTGCATGATGATCTTCACCATCCATTCGGGCAGGGAGTGCTCGAGGTCGGTGCGGTATTTGGAGTGGAAGGTGGCGATCAAGGGGATATTCCGTTTCTTAGCGCAGTAGAGAGCGAGTCGTCCCGATGAGAATGGGCAGTGGGCGTGGACAATCTTGAATGGCTGCTTGGCTACACGCGACCATATAACAGGGTCGAGCTTGGGATAGCCGTATCGGTAGGGGTGACGATTCCAAATTGGGAGGGAGAAATAGCGGATGAGGTCGAAATCGTCGTGCTCGGGAGAGTAGGGGTTCCAAGGAGTGACGACGGTGACCTTTTTGCCTCTCAGGGTTAACCCTTTGACATAGTTTTGCACGGTGAGGGTAACTCCGTCCATCACCGGCGGAAAACTGTCGTTGAACAATCCGTATATGTCGTTCTGTTGGGCAGCCATAATCTAAATCAAGGGGTTGAATTTTAAAATCGGTGCAAAGTTAACTAAAATCAGTTAAAAAACCGTCAAAACGCTCTTAAGATATTAACAAAATCGTGGGTGATAAGGTTGAAAAAACAGCGAGAGCCACCAAAATGGCGGCTCTCGCTGGGGTAATTTTAGATAATCAATTTTTCGAATGGCGAGTGCACGAATACACGAATGCACGACAGATCGAAAAGACGAATTATCGAATGGGATTAGTTGTTCTCGGGGCGGAGCTTGCGAACGGTCACGGCCGTCTGCCACATCTCGCTCTCGCGGAGCTGGCGGAGTTCCTCGTTGAGCTTGTCGCGGTAGTCGGGCTGCGAGTTGGAGTCGATGGAGATTTGGGCCTCGTTGCCGCACTTCACGCTGGCGTAGAGTTTCTCAACCACGGGCTTGATGGCGTCGTGGAACGGGGTCATCCAATCGAGGGCGCCGCGCTGGGCGGTGGTGGAGCAGTTGGCGTACATCCAGTCCATGCCTTTCTCGGCGAATAGGGGCATGAGCGACTGGGTGAGTTCCTCGACGGTTTCGTTGAATGCCTCGGAGGGGGAGTGGCCGTTCTCGCGGAGCACCTCGTACTGGGCGAGCAGCAAGCCCTGGATAGCGCCCATCAGCGAGCCGCGCTCACCGGTAAGGTCGCTGGTGGCCTCACGCTGGAATGTGGTCTCGAAGAGGTAGCCCGAGCCGATACCGATGCCAAGGGCGATAGTGCGCTCTACGGCGCGGCCGGTGTAGTCCTGGTAGATGGCAAACGACGAGTTCAAGCCGCGACCCTCGAGGAACATGGTGCGGAGCGATGTGCCGGAGCCTTTGGGGGCTACCATGATCACGTCGATGTCTTTGGGGGGCACGACGCCGGTGCGGTCGTTCCAGGTGATAGCGAATCCGTGGGAGAAGTAGAGGGCTTTGCCGGCGGTGAGGTACTGCTTCATTTTGGGCCAAACCGACATAACGGCGGCGTCGCTCAACAGGCACATGATGATGGTTGCCTTCTCGCATGCCTCCTCGATGGAGAAGAGGGTTTCGCCGGGCTTCCAGCCGTCGGCAACGGCCTTGTCGTAAGTTTTGCCCTGGCGCTGGCCAACGATAACGTTGAAGCCGTTGTCGCGCAGGTTCATGCTTTGGCCGGGGCCTTGCACGCCGTAGCCGATGACGGCGATGGTTTCGTCTTTGAGGATTTCGCGGGCTTTTTCCAGGGGGAATTCTTCGCGGGTGATGACGGTTTCTTCAACTCCGCCAAAATTCAATTTTGCCATAATATGAGTTTTTTAGTTTAAGAGTTTCTAGTTTCTAGTTTACGTTAAATCGCCGCGTTGCGGCTCGGGGAGGGTATCGAATGCACGAATGCACGAATACACGAATGCACGAATGCACGACAGAACGAGGAATGCGAGAACAACGACAGTAGCGTTGCGGCTCGGGGAGAGCAATTAAGCTATTCTACTTAATCACTAATCACTATCACTTATTACTTGATTAGACACTTATTACTTGATTAGAGCATTCCGAGGGCGCGGCGGCGGGTTTCGTCCTCGAGGAACTGGGTGAAGTACTCTTGGGTGCTCTTGGTGACTGCGATGCGCCCCGAGCGCACGAATTGGCGGATGTCGTATTTCTTAAGCACCTCGAAGAGGGCCTCGGTCTCGTCGTTGTGGCCGGTTTTCTCTAGCACGGTGTACTCGCGGGTGATTTCGAGGATGCGGGCGTTGTGGGCGCGGATGATGTCCTCAAGGTTGGTCTCGTCAAGAAGTTTTACGGTAGGCACCTTGTAGAGCGCAACCTCTTGGTATACAAGCTCGTCGTCGGTGTAGAGGAATGCTCGTAGCACGTCGATGCGTTTCTCGATCTGCTGCACTACTTTTTCCATCAACGCGCGGTTGCTCCAAGAGGTGATGGTGAATTTGTGGACACCCTCTACCGAGGATGGGCTTACGGTAAGCGACTCGATATTGATGCCGCGGCGGGTGTAGATGATGGATATCTGGTTGAGCAGGCCCACCTGATTCTCGGAGAACACTGTTACTGTAAAGAGCTGTTTTTCCATTTCTTAGGCGGGATTTTCGGGTAAAGTGAAACGTTCGTCGGCGTTGAGCATGATCGTGTCGACGGGTGCGCCGGCTGGGGTCATGGGGAACACCATGTCGTCAACATCGATGTTGACGTTGAGCAAGTAAGGGCCGTCGTGGGCGAGCATGCGGTCGATGGCTCCTTGTAGCTGGTCGCGGCTCTCGACGTTCTCGCCGGGGATGCCGTAGGCGTCGGCGATGGCCACGAAGTCGGGGTTGATCATCGGGGTGGCCGAGTAGCGGGCGTTGAAGAAGAGTTTCTGCCATTGGCGCACGTTGCCCAGGAAGTTGTTGTTCAAGAGGATGATCTTGACAGCGGTGCCATACTCGAGGATGGTGCCGAGCTCCTGTATGGTCATTTGCAGGCCACCGTCGCCGGTGAAGAAGCATACGGTGCGCTCGGGGGCTCCCATCTTGGCACCGATAGCGGCAGGGAGGCCGAAGCCCATTGTGCCGAGGCCACCGGATGTGATTATCGACTTGGGGGCGGTGTAGTTGAAGTAGCGCGATGAGAGCATTTGGTTCAAGCCCACGTCGGTGACGAGGACGGCGCCCTCGCCGGCGGCTTGTGACACCTTGTTGACCACTTCGCCCATGCGCATGCCTCCCTCTTTGGGGAAGACCTCGGCCTCGATTACGCGCTCGCGCTCGACGGCGTTTAGCTCGTCGAACGAGGCGGTCCAACGGGAGTGGTCGCGGTGCTCGATTAGGGGGAGCAGGGCTTTAAGGGCCTCCTTGGCGTCGGCGTGGACGGCAAGGTCGACGGGTATGTTTTTGCCAAACTCAGCTTTGTCGATGTCGATGTGGGCGATTTTGGCTTGGCGGGCGTATTTGGATGTGTCGCCGGTGACGCGGTCGTCAAAGCGCATGCCAATAGCCACCAGCAGGTCGCAACGGTTGGTGTTGATGTTGGGGCCGATGTTGCCGTGCATGCCGAGCATGCCTTTATACAAGGGATGGTCGGAGCGCATGGTCGAGAGGCCCAGCAAGGTGGAGGTGACGGGGATGTCGCCTTTTTCGGCCACAGCTTGCAGCTCTTTTTCGGCCTCGGCGATCATCACTCCGTGCCCGGAGATGATCATGGGCCGCTCGGCGGCGTTGATCATGTCGGCGAGTTGCTGGATTTTCTCCTTGTCGAGCTCAGGCTTGGGGATGTAGGAGCGGATGTAGCGGCAGGGCTTGTGCTGCCAGTCGACGAGGGCTGTCTGGGCGTCCTTGGTGAAGTCGAGGACGACGGGTCCTGGGCGACCGTTGGAGGCGATGTAGAAGGCACGGGCGACGGCCCAGGCCACGTCCTCGGCTCGGCGTATCTGGTAGGCCCACTTGGTGATAGGCTGGGTGATACCCACGACGTCGGTTTCCTGGAAAGCGTCGCTGCCCAGGGTGTTGGAGGCCACTTGGCCGGTGATGACCACCAGCGGGGTGGAGTCGAGCATGGCGTCGGAGATGCCGGTGATGACGTTGGTTGCGGCGGGTCCGGAGGTGACCATTACGACGCCGGTACGACCGGTAACGCGGGCGTAGCCTTGGGCGGCGTGGGTGGCGCCTTGCTCGTGGCGCACCAGGATGTGCTGCAACTGGTCCTGGTAGTCGTAGAGCTTGTCGTAGACGGGGATGATAGCTCCGCCGGGGTAGCCGTACACCAGGTCAACGCCCTCGGCGAGAAGGCTTTTGATCAAGGCTTCGGCTCCTGTTATTTTTTCTTTCATTCTTTGCGATTTATAGATTTCGCTATAACGTGATTACGTAATAACGTTATTACGATACTTTATCCTTTACTCTTTATCCTTGATCTCTTACGCCGCCTTTGTCGGCCGAGGTGACCATCGATGCGTAGGCGCGGAGGGCTCGGCTAATCACGCGGTCGCGGCCCGCGGGGGTATAGGCGTCCTTGCCGCGAGCCTCCTCGGCTGCGCGGCGCTGGGCGAGCTCGTCGTCGCTGAGGCGCACGTTGATGGTGCGTGCCGGGATGTCGATGTCGATGATGTCGCCGTCCTTGATCAGGGCGATGGCGCCGCCCGCGGCGGCCTCAGGGGAGATGTGGCCGATTGAGAGGCCCGATGTGCCACCCGAGAAACGTCCGTCGGTGATCAGGGCGCATTGCTTGCCCAGGTGTTTCGACTTGATGTAGCTGGTGGGGTAGAGCATCTCCTGCATTCCGGGGCCTCCCTTGGGACCCTCGTGGGTGATGACCACGACGTCGCCAGCCACGATCTTGTCGTGGAGGATGCCGTCGACGGCTGCTTCCTGGGAGTTGAATACCTTGGCGGGGCCTGAGAACTTGAAGATGGAGGGATCGACACCGGCGGTTTTCACCACGCAGCCATCAAGGGCGATGTTGCCGGTCAACACGGCCAATCCACCATCCTTGACGTAGGCGTGGTCGAAGTCGCGGATGCAGCCGTTGGCGCGGTCGGTATCGAGCTCGGAGTAGTAGCTCATTTGGCGTCCCAGCTCGGTGGTGCGCTTCTCGCCGGGAGCCGATTTCCACAGCTCCTCAACGCTGTCCTCCACTTTCTTGCCGGGAGCGATGGCGTATTTCGCTATGGCGCCGCCGAGTGTAAGGCCGTCGACGCGTTTCACCGAGGTGTCGACAAGGCCGTTGTCGGCCAAAATTTTCATGATGGAAAGGATGCCACCGGCGCGGTTTACGTCCTCGATATGGTAGCTTGAGTTGGGGGCGACCTTGCAGAGAACGGGGGTGACGCGCGACAGGCGGTCGATATCGGCCATTGTGAAATCGGCGCCGGCCTCGTTGGCCACGGCGAGCAGGTGAAGCACGGTATTAGTGGAGCCACCCATTGCGATGTCGAGGGTCATTGCGTTGAGCATGGCCTGTCGTGTGGCAATGTTGCGGGGGAGGACGCTGTCGTCGTCCAGCTCATAGTAGGCCTTGGTGTTGGCCACAATCTGCTGAGCGGCGGCTTTCATGAGCTCGCGGCGGTTTATGTGGGTGGCGACGATTGTGCCGTTGCCGGGGAGGGCGAGGCCGATAGCCTCGTTGAGCGAGTTCATGGAGTTGGCGGTGAACATCCCTGAGCAGGAACCGCAAGTGGGACATCCGTGCTTTTCGAGGGCGTCCACAGTGGCGTCGTCGACGGTGTCGTCGGCGCTTTGGATCATAATGTCGATCAGGTCGACGGCCTTGCCGTGTACCTTTCCAGCCTCCATTGGACCGCCGGAGACGAAGATTGTGGGGATGTTCAATCGCATAGCTGCCATGAGCATGCCGGGGGTTACCTTGTCGCAGTTGGAGATGCACACCATAGCGTCGGCCTTGTGGGCTTGAACCATGTACTCCACCGAGTCGGCGATGAGGTCGCGTGATGGTAGGGAGTAGAGCATACCGTCGTGGCCCATGGCGATGCCGTCGTCGATGGCGATGGTGTTGAACTCGGCGGCAAAGCAACCGAGTTTCTCTATTTCTTCCTTGATGAGTTGTCCGGCCTCGTGCAGGTGGGTGTGGCCGGGGACGAATTGGGTGAAGGAGTTGACGATGGCGATGATAGGCTTGCCGAACTGCTCTTCCTTCATGCCGTTAGCCCTCCAAAGGGCACGGGCGCCGGCCATTCGTCGGCCACCCGTTGATGCTTCGCTGCGTAATGCTCTGCTCATATATCTTTTACCTATAGAAATTCACTATGTGGACTTGCTTCGCGGTCGCTGTAACGCGGCCAATGTGACGAAGAAGGATATAATTGGTTGCAAAATTACACCCTTTTACGCTAATAAGCAAATAAATCGTCAAAAATCGGCGATTGGGCTTACAAATTGTAATAAAAAATCCCGCAAGAGTGATAATCTTGCGGGAATTATGGTGAAAAGGGTGGAATCTATTATCCTTTAGGCCTATTAGGCTTGTCTGTCGGGCCGACACGGCCCGACTTCCTTTCTATGCTGGGCCGACTTCCTTTCTATGTCGGGCCGACACGGCCCGACTTCCTTTCTATCATGGGCCGACTTCCTTTCTATGCTGGGCCGACTTCCTTACGCTCTTTTAGTTGAGGGGGAGGAGGTAGCTGGCCTCGGAGATTTTGAGCAGGGAGTTGTAGAATACGCTCACGATACCCAGGGCGATGATGCCGGCGACGCATATCCACAAGCCGAGGCGCTCGGTGGCAGCCGAGGCGAACGGGGCGATCTTGCACTCGTCGGGGCTGATGAACATGGCCTTTACCACCAGCAGGTAGTAGTAGAGCGACACGATGGTGTTGATCAAGGCGATCAATACCAGGATGTAGATCTCGATTGATCCTTGCTCGATAGCACCCGTGAAGATGAAGAACTTGCTGAAGAAGCCGGCGAACGGGGGGATACCGGCCAGGGAGAACATGGCGAGCATCATCACCACGGCGAGCCTGGGGTTGGTCTTGTACAAGCCTTTGTAGTCGTCCATGTCGACGTATCCGCTCTTGTTTTCGATGGCCTGGATCACGCCGAAGGCAGCGAGGTTGGAGAAGATGTACACCAGGATGTAGTACATCAACGAGGCGGTGCCGGTGGCGTTCATGGCGATGATACCAAGCATGATGTAGCCGGCCTGGGAGATGGACGAGAAGGCGAGGAATCGCTTCATGTTCTTCTGACGGATGGCGAAGAGGTTGCCCACGGTGATGGTGAGGATAATCAAGCCGTAGAGCATCCATTCCCACACGCCGGAGTAGAACGTGCCGAATGCCTGCGCCAGGATTACCAGGAAGGCGAAAGCGGCCGAACCCTTTGAGATAACCGACAGGTAGGAGGTAACCGAAGTGGGGGCGCCTTGGTAAACGTCGGCGGTCCACAGGTGGAATGGCACGAGCGAGAGCTTGAAGCCCATGCCGGCCATGACGAATGCCAGGGCCACGCAAAGCATCACGGGATACTGCTCGGTGAGGCTGAGGTAGATGTCGTGGAAGTAGAGCGACCCTGTGAGGGCGTAAACCAGCGACAGGCCCATCATGAACACGGCCGAGGAGAAGACGGCGGTCAAGATGTACTTGACGGCGGCTTCGTGGCTCTCGTAGTGGTTTTTGTCGAATGCCACCATAGCGGCCAAGGGGAGGGATGCGCACTCCAGGCCGATGACGAACAGCAAGAAGTGGCGAGCCGAGATCATCAGGTACATGCCGAATAGGGTGACGAGCAACAACTCGTAGAACTCGCCTCGGCGCACCGAGGTGAAGTCGTTGTTGGCCCATTGGCACGATTGGATGAGCACAATCAGGGTGCCCACGTTCAAGATGTTCTTGATGGTGACGATGATGGGGGATGTTTGGTACATGCCCGAGAAAGCGTCGGCGGTGGTGTCGAGGACGCACATCGCGAAGCCTCCGAGGGTCAACAGGGCAAAAAGCCCGCAGGTGACAGCGGCGGTGGCTCCCAGGGCGCGCTTGGGCATAAACGTGTCGTAAAGGAATACCAGGAGGAACACGACCAGCAGGCCGATTTCCTGTTGCATTGCTAAAAACTGTGAATAATCCATTGGCTCGGTTTATTACATGCCCAATGCGCGGAAGAACGCGGGGTCGAAGGTAAATCTAATCAAGTTGGCGAAGAAGTTGGGGAAGCAGCCTATGGCGGCGACGCACACGATCAGAGTGACCGTTGAGAGGCGCTCCCACCAAGTGGCGTCGGTCAACGACAGGTGGTGCTCGTCGTAAACGGGGCCGAAGAGGAGCTTGCCCACAACACGCAGGATGTAGACGGCGGTGATCACGATCGAGCAGCAAGCCACGATAGTGAATGCGCGGTGGAAGAAGTCGGCGTGCTCAAATGATCCCACGAAGATGGTCATCTCGGCCACGAAACCGCTCAAGCCGGGCAATCCGAGTGAGGCCATACCGGCGATCACATAGCAAACAGCCAGGAACGGCATGATTTTCATCAAGCCGCCCATGAGGCGGATATCGCGGGTGTGGGTGCGGCCGTAGATCATGCCGATCAGGGCGAAGAACAGGGCCGTCATCAAGCCATGGGAGAGCATCTGCATGATAGCGCCCGTCATGGCAGTGGTGTTGATCATCAGGATGGCGAAGAGCACCAGGCCGCAGTGGCTAACCGAGGAGTAGGCGTTGATGTACTTGAGGTCGGTTTGCACGCATGCCGAGAACGCGCCGTAAACCACCGAGATGCCGGTGAGGATCAAGAATATCCAAGCCAAGTCGTTGGCGGCTGTGGGCATCAGGTACATGGCGACGCGGAAGCAGCCGTAGCCGCCAAGTTTCATCAGCACGCCGGCGTGGAGCATCGACACGGCTGTGGGGGCCGAGGCGTGGCCGTCGGGGCTCCAAGTGTGGAACGGGAACATGGCACCCAGCACGCCGAATCCCACGAAGGTCATCGGGAACAGGAAGTATTGCCAGCCCTTGGAGATGGAGTCGTTTTGGGCGATCTCCAGCAGGTTCCACGTAAGGGGTTGTCCCTCGGGAGCCGAGTGGTAATATATGCCGATTAGACCGAGCATCAGGAAGGCGGAGCCGCCCATAAGCATCAGTGTAAGCTTCATGGCCGAGTACTCTTTGTTGCCTGAGCCCCAGACGCCGATCAAGAGGTACATCGGGATAAGTGCCACCTCGTAGAACATGAACATGGTGAACATGTCGATAGAGATGAAGAAGCCGAAGACACCGGTCGACAGCAGGATCAACCACAGGAAGAACTCCTTGGGCATCTCGATTTTCCACGAGGCAAACGATCCGGCGAATACGATAATCGACGAAAGCAGCAACATGGCGATTGAGATACCATCGACACCCACGGCGAGGTTGATGTTCAGGGGGGTGAACCAGCTCCAGGATCCCATGAACAGCATCTCATCGGTATTGCCTCCGGCGCGCAGGCGCAGGTACTCGCAGAGCACCCAAATCGACAAGCCGATCAAGGCCGACGAACCGGTAACCGCCACGGCGCGTATCTGCTTGACGTCGCGGCAGATGGCCAGCAACCCCAGCATTACTAGGGGAATGACCACAAAATAGATTAATATATTGGAAAACATATAATTACTATATTTCTGAGGTTAGTTCATCGGGTTACTGTTACAAGATGCACACCGTGAGGATGCCGCCAAGCAGCAACGCACCGATAAGATACCACCAAACGTACATTTGGACGCTTCCCGACTGGAATCCGCGGATCGCGTAGGAGAGCTTGTTGGTGACGAATGCCATTCCGTTCATCGCGCCGTCGATCACGTGGCGGTCGAACCATGCAATGGGTCGGCACACGCCTTGGAAGATGATCTTGTGGGTGATGAACATGTAGAGCTCATCCCAGTAGAAGCGGTGGTAGCAGAGGTTCCATAGCCAGTGAACACGGTCGGCCACCTTGTCGGGGATGGCGTTCTCCTTGCGGTACATCACAGTGGCGAGCAGGATGCCGATGATGGCGACACCGAGCGACAGGGGAGCAACGAAGCCCCAATCGATGTGGATGTGGTAGGGCTCGCCGTTCCAGGTGACGAGTTCGCCGAAGGGGATCCAGCCGGCGCACACGCTCACGAGGGCCAAGAAGATCAGAGGCACGCTCATGGTCCAGGGCGCGTCGTGGGGCTTGTGGTGCCCGTAATCGGGCTCGTTCCACCAGAAGATGCGGTAGTAGAGACGGAACATGTAGAAGGCGGTGAGTCCGGCTACCATCGTCATCCAGATTCCCCAGAACACGTGCTGCTCGAAGCATGCGCTCAGGATTTCGTCCTTGGAGAAGAATCCCGAGAAGGGCCAGATACCGGCGATAGCCAAGCAGCCGATGAGGAAGGTGATATGGGTGATGGGCATGTACTTGCGCAAGCCGCCCATCGCGGTGTAGTCGTTGGAGTGAACGGCATGAATCAAAGCGCCGGCTCCCAAGAAGAGGAGGGCCTTGAACATGGCGTGGGTGAACAGGTGGAACATGCCGGCCATGTATCCCATTCCCTCGTGGATGTCGGGGCGGGCAACTCCCAGGGCAACCATCATGAAGGCTATCTGGGAGATGGTGGAGAAGGCCAGCACGCGCTTGATGTCGACCTGCGTGCAGGCCACCATCGCTGCGTAGAACGCGGTGACGGCGCCCACAATCGTAACAATCTCGAGGGCCGATACTTCCATGAGATACAACGGGAAGAGTCGGGCCACCAAGTAAACGCCGGCGACAACCATCGTGGCGGCGTGGATCAGGGCCGATACGGGGGTGGGGCCCTCCATGGCGTCGGGCAGCCAGATGTGCAACGGCATCATGGCCGATTTACCCATGCCGCCCATGAAGATGAGCACCAAGGCCCAGGTGAGCACTGATGCTCCCATGAACATGGGCACGGCGCTCGTCTGGAAGATGTTACGCACGGCCTCGGCCGATGCCTCGGAAACTTGGTATACATTGGTGGTGCCGTCAACCAGCGCCGAGGTGAAGTCGGTGAAGGTGAACTGGCCTGTGTAGAAGCTGAGGATAAGGATACCGATCAAGAAGCCCAGGTCGGCGAATCGGGTGACGATGAACGCTTTCTTGGAGGCCGACACTGCCGATGGCTTGGTGTAATAGAAGCCGATCAACAGGTAGGATGATGCGCCCACGAGTTCCCAGAAGATGTACATCTGGAAGATGTTGGTGGCCACAACCAGGCCGAGCATCGAGAAGGAGAAGAGCGACAGGAAAGCGAAGTAGCGCTGGAAGCCTTTCTCGCCCTCCATGTAGCCGTTGGAGTAGAGGTGCACCATGAATGAGATCGTGGTGATCACCACGAGCAACAGGGCCGAGATGGGGTCGAGCAGGAAGCCCAGGCGTATAGTCAAGTCCTTGTAGAAGTGTAGCCAGTCGACGTTGAAGATGACGGCTTGGAGGCGATCGCCAGTTTCGGCGTCAATAAACTCGGGGGAGCCGCTAAAGAAATAGGTGAAAGCGACGATGTAGGCCATGGTTGCGGTAGCGCCCATGCTCAGGGTACCGAGGACGCCGGCGAATCGGTGGCTCATTTTGTTGCCAAGCAATCCGAGCACCAGGAACATCGTCAGCGGCAATACCAAAATCAGTAAGGGGAGTGTCACTGCCATAGCTTATCAGAATTTGAGTTTATTGAGGTCCTTCACGTCGATGTCCTTGGCCACGCGGAAGAGGTTGATGATGATAGCGATCGCGAGGGCAGTCTCAGCGGCGGCGATAGCGATTGCGAAGAGGGTAAACATCATTCCTTCCATAGCCTCGGGGTGGAGGTAACGGTTAAACACTACGAAGTTAATATCGACGGCGTTCAACATCAGCTCGAGCGAGATGAGCATAGCGATCATATTGCGCCGAGTGATAAAGCCGTAGACACCGCAGCAAAACATTATTAAGCTCGGTATCAAGTAGTAAAGCATTGTCAATTCCATTTCTTGAGGGAGCTTAAAGTTAACGTTTACGGGCTACAACTACGCCACCGATGATGCAGGCCAGCAACAGGACGCTGACGGCCTCGAACGGCAACAGATACTCACCATGACCGGTGCCCATCAGGGTGGTGCCGATCGTGTGCATTTCGGGGTTGTCCATCGCGGGGAGAGCCACGGCCTCAACGCAGCGGCTGACGAGGGCCCATCCGGTGATTCCGAGCATGGCGACTGCGGCGACAAGGCCGACGATGCGCTTTTTCGACTCAAGGCGAGCCGTGTTGTCGCCAGGGTGGCTGGTCAAGAGGATGGCAAACACGAATAGCACGACGATACCACCGGCGTAGACAGCGATCTGCACGGCTCCCAGGAACTCATAGTCCAATTGGAAGTACATTGCGGCGGCGCCGAAGAGCGTGAACAGCAGGTAGGTGGCTGCGCGCAGGATTTTTCGGGTGGTCACCGCGAGTACCGAGCAAACCACAATCGTCACGGCGATGGCGATGTAACAGAGGATACTTGCTATAGATGATTCCATAAAGAATTATTATTTTTCAGGGGATTGGGGGTCGCTTTTGGGAGCTTCTTTCGTGGTCTCGCTCTTAGGGGCCGGGCTGGGCTCGCTTTTGGGAGCTTCGGCTTGGGGCTTGGGAGCCTCGGCGGCTGCTTTAGCTTTCTCGGCCTTTAGGCGGGCGGCTTTTTCGAGGGCCTCGCGCACCTTGGCCTCCTTCTCGGGGTCGCCGGCGCATTTGGCCAAGGCGGCTTTCACCTTGGGGTCGTTCTCGTCGATGAGCGATGCCGGGGCCGGAGCGACTGCTTTAGCTTTCTCGGCCTTTAGGCGGGCGGCTTTTTCGAGGGCCTCGCGCACCTTGGCCTCCTTCTCGGGGTCGCCGGCGCATTTGGCCAAGGCGGCTTTCACCTTGGGGTCGTTCTCGTCAATGAGTGATGCGCCAGCTGGAGCGGCTGCGGGTTTCGGAGCCGCGGGCTTGGGAGCCGGGGCGGGTTCCTCCTTTTCGGGCAGGTAATTGAGTTGCTTGACGAGCTTGGAGCGCGTGTACACGGCCTGCTCGAAGTCGTTGTCGAAACCGATGGCTCCCGTGGGGCAATTGGTGACGCACAGCTGGCAGAACGTGCACGACCCGAGGTCGTAGATGTATTTGTCCAATTTTTTCTTTTTCTTGCCGTCGGGGGTCTCCACCATCTTGGTTTGCACGGTGATGGTGCCGTTGGGGCAAGCGCGCTCGCAAATTCCGCAAGCGATGCACTTGTGGCGACCCTCGTCGTCGTAGTTGAAGTGGAGCTCGGCGCGGAATCGCTCAGGGATCTTGTGGGTTTCGCGGTTTTCGGGATAGCGCTCGGTGATTTTGGGGGTGACGAATTCTTTTCCGGTCACCTCCATACCTTGCACCAGGCTCTTGATACCTTGGCCCAAAGATGTGAAATATTCTTTTACACTACCCATTATTTGGTTTTTAGTTTTCAGTTTTCAGTTTTCAGTTTCAAATCGCCGCGTTGCGGCTTGGAGGATGGGGAGAGAGGTTTATACTTAATCACTATAACTTAACACCTGATACTTTATTTGACTTGTCCGCCGAGGATGTCGAGTAGCTCGGTGGTGATGCTTTGCTGGCGGAGCTTGTTGTACTCGAGTTGGAGCTGGTCGAAGAGTTTCTTGGCGTTGTCGTTGGCGCTCTGCATGGCCATCACGCGGGCTGCCTGCTCGGAGGCGCGGTTTTCGGTAAACACGTCGTGGGCCACCGAGATCAGCAGCATGGGCAGGATTGAGGCGAAGATGGCCTCGGCCGAAGGCTCGAAGATGCAGGGGCGGTTGCTGGCTCCGGGGTCGGCGGCCGATACGAACGCTTCCTGGGTGACGGGCAGCAGTTGCTCGCGGGTGGGCGTTTGTCGCGACACGCTCTTGAAGTGCATGTAGAGCATATCGACGCGGTCGTAGTCGCCGGCCAGGAATCGGCGTTGCAGTTCCTGGCAGAAAGCGGTTGCGGCCTCGCCGTCGGTCTTGGAGTTGACGCCCTCGACAGGGGAGCATTTGACGGTGCCGGTTGCAATCTTTCTGACGGCCTTGGTGATTTTGGAACCCACAGGGATGACGGTGATTTCCACCGCGTCGCCATATTTTTGGCGATAGTCGACGATCGCCTCAAGCAGTTGCTTGAATATGTTTACGTTGTAGGCTCCGCAAAGGCCGTCGTCGCTACCCCAGATCACCACGGCCAGACGCTTTACCTCGCGGGCCTCGGTGAGGGGAGAGCTGAATTCGGCGTCGGTCGACAGCAAGTTGCCGATAATCAGCTCAATCTGACGGCGAAAGGGGAGCAGTTGCTTGAGAGCCTGCTCGGCCTTGTGCATCTTGGCCGACGAGATCATCTTCATCGCCCCGGTGATTTTCTCGGAGGAGGCGACTGAGGAGATGCGGCCTTTGAGTTCGCGTAATGTTGCCATTTATTTAAAATTTATGCGTAGCGAGCGGCGACGTCCTCGGCTGTACGGCGCAGGATGTCGGAAACTTCATCGGTGAGCTGTCCCTTGCCGAGGGTCTCGAGTGCCTCGGGGTGCTGCGCGCGTAGCTGTTGGAGGAACGACTGCTGGAACTCAGCCACCTTGTCGAGTGGCACTTGGCCAAGCAGGCCGTTAACGCCGCAGAATATCACGGCGACTTCCTCGGCTACGGGCACCGGCTCATACTGGGGCTGGATCAAAAGACGCTCGTTCTTGCGGCCGCGGTCGATGACACGGGCGGTCACGGGGTCGATGTCGCCGCCGAACTTGGTGAACGACTCGAGCTCGCGGAACTGTGCCTGGTCGATTTTCAGTGTGCCAGCCACCTTCTTCATCGCCTTGATCTGGGCGTTACCGCCCACACGGCTCACGGAGATACCCACGTTGATCGCGGGGCGGATGCCTCGGTTGAAGAGGGCTGTCTCGAGGTAAATTTGGCCGTCGGTGATTGATATCACGTTGGTGGGGATATAGGCGGAAACGTCGCCAGCCTGTGTCTCGATGATGGGGAGGGCTGTCAACGAGCCGCCACCCTTTACGATGGGCTTGAGCACGGCGGGGAGGTCGTTCATCTTGGAGGCCACCTCTTGGTTGTCGATAATCTTGGCGGCGCGCTCGAGCAGACGGGAGTGGAGGTAGAAGATATCGCCGGGGTAAGCCTCGCGGCCGGAGGGGCGCTTGAGGATCAGCGAAATCTCGCGGTAGGCCACGGCTTGCTTTGAGAGGTCGTCGTAGATGATGAGGGCGTCGCGGCCGGTGTCGCGAATGTACTCACCGATAGCCACGCCGGCGAAGGGGGAGTAGTAGCGCATAGCCGCGGAGTCGCTGGCCGAAGCGGCGACGACCACGGTGTAGTCGAGGGCACCGTGCTTGCGCAGGGTGTCGACGGTGGCGGCGATTGACGATGCTTTCTGGCCGATGGCTACGTAGATGCAGTATACGGGCTCGCCTTTCTCGAAGTTTTTACGCTGGTTGATGATCGTGTCGATAGCGATGGCGGTTTTACCGATTTGGCGGTCGCCGATGATAAGCTCGCGCTGTCCGCGGCCGATGGGCACCATTGAGTCGACAGCTTTGATACCGGTTTGCAGAGGCTGCTTCACTGGCTGGCGGAAGATTACGCCTGGGGCTTTACGCTCCAGGGGCATGCGCAGGCGCTCGCCTTCGATGGGTCCACGTCCGTCGATTGGCTCACCCAGGACGTTGATGACGCGTCCGAAGAGGCCGTCGCCCACCTCGATGGAGGCGATTTCGCCGGTGCGGCGCACGGTCATGTTCTCGGTGACCTTGTTGACGTCGTTAAGGAGGATAACGCCGACGTTCGACTCCTCGAGGTTAAGGGCCACGCCTTTGACGCCGTTCTCAAACTCTACGAGCTCGTTGGCGCACACGTTGTCGAGGCCGTAAACGTGAGCCACGCCGTCGCCCACTTCGAGGACGGTGCCTGTTTCCTCAAAGGCGACCTTGGAGTTGACGCTTTCGAGCTGCTGTTTTAATATTTCCGATATCTCGCTGGGGTTGATCATTGTTATTTGCTTAATAATTTAAGACGCAATTGTTTGAGTTCGTTCTTGATCGAGGCGTCGAGTCGTTCTGAGTCGATGCCTACGGTGAAACCGCCGATCAGGTCGGGGTCGATGGAGGTGGAGTATTCCATTGTCGAGCCCTGAGGGAGGTGAGAGGCCACGAGCTGGCGAAGTCGTTGATCCTGTGCCTTGTCCATCGGGGCTGCCGAGGTGACGTGCACGCGGTAGATGTGGTTTTCGCGGCGGTAAATGTCCTGGTAGGCCAAGGCTGTCGCGCGAGTCAGGGCGATACGCTTGTTGTGCTCGAGCAGCTTGATGAAGTCGTCGAAGAGGGTGTCCTTGGGTGTGGCACCCGCGGCCGTGTCGAGGAGCTTGGCTTTGTCGGTGACGGCGACGAAGGGGTTGGCTACGGTGGTAGCCAGCTCGGGGGAGCTGTCGAACGAGTCGGACAGCGTTTTCATCAGCTGGTACATTCTCTGTTGGCAGCCTTTTTCGAGGGCTGTCTTGTAGAGAGCTTTGGCGTAACGGCTAGGGATCAATCCTTCGTTCATCTGCGGTAGTTTACGTTAATTTTGGTGTTGGATTTCGTCGAGCAGGGAGTCGACGAGCTTGGCTTGGGCCTTTTGGTCGGCGAGCTGGTTTTTGACCACTTTTTGAGCGATGTCGAGGGCGAATGCGCTCACCTCGTCGCGGAGTGATTTCTCGGCCTCCTTTCGGCTTTGCTCGATCGACACTTTGGCTTGGTCCATCACTTTTTGGGCCTCTTTCTGGGCGGCCACGCGGGCTTCCTCGATGATCTGGGTCTTCATCTTGTCGGCCTCGCGGAGCATGTCGGCTTGCTGGCGACGGGTCTCGGCGAGCTGCGCGTCGGCCTGGGCTTGAGCGTTTTCAAGCTGGGCTTTGGCGTTTTGGGCGTACTCGACGCCGCGGTCGATGAAGTCGGCGCGTGAATCCACGCCGTTCATGATAGCCGGCCAAGCCCACTTCCACAAGATGAAGAAGAGCACCGCGAAGGCGACGAACATCCAGAATATCAGGCCGAAATCAGGCTTGAACAGTTCCATGGGCTGGGATTTGGATTACCGGGGATTAAACGAACAGGGCGAGGATACAAACGATCACTGCGAAGAGGGCAACACCCTCGACGAGGGCTGCGATCACGATCATGTTGGAGCGGATGTCGCCGGCGGCTTCCGGTTGACGTGCGATGGCCTCCATTGCGGAAGCGCCGATCTTGCCGATTCCGAGGCCTGCGCCGATGGCGGCGATACCTGCGCCGATACTTGCTCCCAAGAATGCGATTGCGTCTGCGAAAATCATCGATAACATAGTGGTAATGAGTTTAATTGGTGATTATTTTTTATTTTTGTTTAATTCGTTATTTTGCGGGTTGCGCGGCCGGGGTAGCCTCGGCCGCGTGTTTTTTGGCTTCTTTCTCTTCGTGTTCATGCTCTCGGGCTTGCGCCAGGCCGATAAAGACTGTGGACAGCATGGTGAACACATAAGCCTGGATGAAGCTTACCAAGCAGTCGAGCAGCAGCATGAATATGGAGAAGATCATCGACACGGCGGTTGTGGCGCCCACGGCTGCCGCACCCATGTCGGCGAAGAGGAAGATCAGGATGGTAAGCACAAGCACGATCATGTGGCCACCCATCATGTTGGCGAACAGACGCACGGTCAATGCCGCGGGCTTGGTGAAGATGCCGAATATCTCGATTATCTGCATAATGGGGATGGGGCACTTGAGCCAGAGGGGAACGTCGGGCCAGAAGATTTCTTTCCAGTAGTGCTTGGTGGCGAACACGTTGGTGATAAAGAAGGTGCACAGGGCGAGGGTGAGGGTGACGCCGATGTTGCCCGTGAGGTTGGCTCCGCCAGGGAAGATGACGATCAGGCCCAGGAGGTTCATCAGCAGGATGAAGAAGAACACGGTCAAGAGGTAAGGGGCGAATCGGCGGGCCTGGTCGCCCAGAGTGGGCTTGATTACGCCCGAGTAGACGAAGTCGACGCACACCTCGAAGGCCCCGAGGCCTTTGCGTGGGGCCTTGAAGCCGTTGCGCTTGTGCCATGATGCGAGCCATAGGCACAGGATAATCAAGATGCCTGCGGCGATGAGCAGGGCGAGGACATTTTTGGTGATGGAGAAGTCCCAGGGGCGTGTTTCCTCGCCGTTGAGCACCTCCACCACTTTGCCTTTGTTGGGGCCTTCCTGGGCGATGCGGAAGGTGGCGTTGCCGTCCTGCCACGTCTGGCCGTGCTCTACTCGTGACGAGGAGAACACGTGCAATCCGTCGCTTCCCCATACGATGATGGGCAAGGGGATGCGCTTGTGGTGGTTGAACGGCACTTCCCAACCGTATCCGTCGCCAAGGTGCTCGAAGATGATCTCCTTGGGGTCGATCTTCTTCTCCTCCTTTTTCACGGGCTCGGCACCCTGAGCCTGCTCAGCCGGTTGTGGCTGGGCCGGCTCGCTGGCCAGTGCTGGCAAAGCCGTGATCAGCAGGGCTGTCAATATGAGAAAAAGCTTCTTCATGCTTGAGCGTTGGCTAATTTATAAGTTAATAGATGCACACCGAAATCACGTCGCGGTCGACGTCGACCACTCCGCCGGCGATTTCTTGCTCATGGCGCTCGCCGCCGGCCGTGTAGGCGATTTTGCCCTTGAGTAGCGAGGAGATGAGTGTGGCGTGGCCGGGGAGCACGGTGAACGCTCCGATCTCGCCGGGGAGTGTCACCGATTCCACCTCGCCTTCAAAGACGATGGCTTGGGCCGAGATTACTTTAAGGGTCATCTATTTTTGAAGTTAAAAGTCAAAAGTCAAAAGTCAAAAGTCAAAAGTCAAAAGTTTAAAGTTAATGGATTTAAAGCGTTAAATCATTAAATCTTTAAAGGAGGAAAGGGGTAAAGGAGCATAGCGGGGTAGCTATAATCTTTAAAGGAGGAAAGGGGTAAAGGAGCAAAGAGGCAAAGCTATTAGGCTTAATGCTAAATGCTAAACGCTAAACGCTAAACGCTAAACGCTTTACTTCACCTCCTCGAGCATGCGCTTGCCCTTGGCGATGGCCTCGTCGATTGTGCCGACGTTGAGGAATGCCTGCTCGGGGTATTGGTCCATTTCGCCGGAGAGGATCATCTTGAAGCCGCGGATGGTCTCGCTCAGGGGCACCATCACGCCGGGGAGGCCGGTGAACTGCTCGGCCACGTGGAAGGGCTGTGACAGGAATCGCTGTGCGCGGCGGGCGCGGGCAACTACCAGTTTGTCCTCGTCGCTCAATTCGTCAACGCCGAGGATGGCGATGATGTCCTGTAGCTCGTTGTATTTTTGGAGGAGCTGCTTGACGGCCTGGGCGACGTCGTAATGCTCGCGACCTACGATGTTGGGGTCGAGGATACGCGAGGTCGACTCGAGGGGATCCACAGCGGGGTAGATACCGAGCTCCGAGATCTTACGGGAGAGCACCGTGGTGGCGTCCAAGAAGTTGAACGTGGTGGCGGGTGCGGGGTCGGTCAAGTCGTCGGCGGGCACGTAGATGGCCTGCACGGAGGTGATTGAGCCGTTCTTGGTGGAGGTGATTCGTTCCTGGAGCATACCCATCTCGGAGGCCAGGGTGGGCTGGTAACCCACGGCCGATGGCATACGGCCAAGGAGGGCGGATACCTCGGAGCCGGCCTGTGTGAAACGGAAGATGTTGTCGATGAAGAGGAGGATCTCCTTGCCACCGCCGTCGGCGTCGCGGAATTGCTCGGCCACGGTAAGTCCCGAAAGGGCCACGCGCAGACGTGCGCCCGGCGGCTCGTTCATCTGGCCGAACACGAGGGCAGCCTGGGAGTCCTTCACCTGGTTCATGTCGACGTCGGCCAGGTTCCACTCGCCTTTCTCCATGCCTTGGGCGAATTTCTCGCCGTATTTGATAACACCGCTCTCGATCATCTCGCGCAGCAGGTCGTTACCCTCGCGGGTGCGCTCGCCTACGCCAGTGAACACCGAGAAACCGTTGTGACCCTTGGCGATGTTGTTGATCAGCTCCATAATGAGCACTGTCTTGCCCACACCGGCGCCGCCGAAGAGGCCGATTTTGCCGCCCTTGGAGTAGGGCTCGAGCAGGTCGATCACCTTGATTCCGGTAAATAGGATTTCGGTACCGATGGTGAGGTCCTCGAATGAGGGTGCGGGTTGGTGGATCGGGCGAAGGTTGTCGCGCTTGAGCTCGGGTAGGTGGTCGATGGCCTCTCCGATTACGTTCAGGAGGCGTCCCTTCACCTGGCCACCGGTGGGTACGGCTATGGGTCGCTCAAGGTTGTCGACGCGCACGCCACGGCATAGGCCGTCGGTGCTTTCCATGGCCACGCACCGGCAGGTGTCCTCGCCGATGTGTTGCTCAACCTCGAGAATGAGCTCGCTCCCGTCGGGGCGGTCGACTTTCAAGGCGGTGTAAATGGGGGGCACGATGTTGTCGTCGCCCTCGAAAATGACGTCGACCACAGGGCCGATCACTTGTGCCACTTTTCCAAATTTGTCGCTCATAGTAACTTTGGACGTTTATGGAGTTATCTTAGTTTTCAGTTTTCAGTTTTCAGTTTTCAGCTGATAGCTGGGAGGCTAATTTAAATCTTTAAAGCGTTAAACCTTTAAAGGAGGAAAGGAGGAAAGGATTAACTATGCACTATGCACTATGCACTGTGCACTGATTAGTTGGGGAGGGGGTAGTGGAGGCCCCAGAGGACCATCAGTACCATCAATACCAGGTTGAAGAGGTTGATGGGGAGGAGGTATTTCCACTCGAGGGCAAGCAGCTGGTCGATACGCAGGCGGGGGAATGTCCACTTGAACCAGATGATGACGAACGACAGGGCGATCGCTTTGCCCACGAACCATATGGTGCCGGGGATGAAGTCCATCACCGAGTTGAATCCGTCCCAACCGGGGATGTGCAGGGGCATCCAACCGCCGAAGAACAACAGGGCTGCTACACCTGAGACGATGAACAGGTTGAGGTACTCGGCGAGATAGAAGAAGCCAAAGTGGATGCCGGAGTACTCGGTGTGGTAACCGGCGGTAAGCTCGCTCTCGGCCTCGGGGAGGTCAAACGGGCCGCGGTTTGTTTCGGCGGTGCCGGCTATAAGGTAGATGATAAACGCGATAATGGC
Source organism: uncultured Muribaculaceae bacterium (assembly GCA_964562375.1). Taxonomy (GTDB): domain Bacteria; phylum Bacteroidota; class Bacteroidia; order Bacteroidales; family Muribaculaceae; genus JAJPXC01. Next base: position 71,516 of record CAZLSW010000002.1, read on the forward strand.
GGGGATGTGGCCCGAGAAGAGGAACCACAGGTCCTTTTGCTGCTCGACGATTCCGCCCACCGACATTGTGCCGGCGAATACTACCATCGTCAACACCGACAGGCCGATGGAGAGCTCGTAGCTCACCATCTGTGCACCGGAACGGAGTGCACCGATCAAGGTGTACTTGTTGTTGGACGACCATCCAGCAAGGAGGATACCCAGCACACCAATCGACGACACGGCCACCAGGAAGAAGATACCGATGTTGAAGTCGATGATTTGCAAGCCGTTACCCCAAGGCAACACGGCGAAGGCGAGCATGGAGGCCACAATCACCAGGTAGGGGGCGAGGGCGAACAGGAATTTGTCGATGTGGTTGAGCGTGATGAGCTCCTTGATGAGCATCTTGAACATGTCGGCGAACACCTGGCATGTGCCGGCAGGACCCACGCGGTTGGGGCCGAGGCGGCATTGGAAGGCTGCGCACACTTTGCGCTCATAGTAGATGTAAAACAGCGCCAACAGGGCGTACACCAGCAGGAGCCCCACGCCGATGAGCACGCATTCGGTGAGTATCACCAGCCAGTCGGGCATGAATGAGCCGAGCAGGCCGTGAATCCATTCGGTGATCGATGAGCAGTCGTACATTTATTTAAGTTTCTAGTTTTTAGTTTCTAGTTTCTAGTTTCTAGTTTTCAGCTGGGAGGCTATTTAATTCTTTAAAGGAGGAAAGGAGGAAAGGGTCATTAACCATTGACCATTGACCATTAACCATTAACCTTCATCCTTCATCCTTTAGCTTTAGCTATCGGTCCATGTCGGGGACGATGTAGTCGAGGGAGCCGCCGATGGTGATGAGGTCGGCTATTTTTCCTCCGCGGGTGATGTGGTCGACCACAGCGGCCAATGGTAGGCAAGGTGGCACGATCTTGAGGCGCATAGGGGAGGCGGTGCCGGTGCTCTCGATGTAGATGCCGAAAGCTCCGCGGCAACCCTCGACGAGTTGGAACCAGTGTCCCACAGGCAATTTGAGCACTTTGGGGACTTTGGCGCAGATTTCGCCTTCGGGGATATTGTCGACAAGTTGCTCGAGGATGCGTGCCGACTGTGTCATCTCGTCCATGCGCACCTTGAATCGGGCCATGGAGTCGCCCTCGGTGCGGACGACTTCGTCAAACTCGAGCTCGGGGTAGATGGAGTAGGGGTCGGTTTTGCGCACGTCGCAAGCCCAGCCTGAGGCGCGGCCTGAGGGACCGGTGACGGCCCAAGAGATGGCTTCCTCGCGCGAGAGGTAGCCCACGTGCTCGAGGCGGTTTTTGGCTATGACGTTGCCGGTGAATAGCTTGTTGTATTCTTTAATGTTGGCGGGGAGTACCTCGAGGAGGTGTTTCACGTCCTTCTGGAAGTCGGGAGCGAGGTCTTGCATGACGCCGCCGATGCAGTCGTAATTGAATGTCATGCGGGCGCCGCAGGTTTTCTCCATGATGTCGAGGATCATCTCGCGCACGCGCAGGGTGTAGAACAGCATTGTAGTGGCGCCGAGGTCCATGCAGTAAGTGCCGATGAACAGGCAGTGGGAGGCGATACGCGACAGCTCGTCCATCATCACTCGTATCACTTGGGCGCGGCGTGGCACCTCGATGTTGGCGGCCTTTTCGATGCACATGCACAGGCCGTGGTGGTAGTTGTGGGCCGAGAAGTAGTCCAGTCGGTCCATATAGTGGAGCGTCTGGGGGTAGGTGAGGCTTTCGCAGAGTTTTTCGACGCCGCGGTGGATGTAACCCATGTATACGTCGATTTTCTTGATGGTCTCGCCGTCGACCGATGTGCGGAATCGTAGCACGCCGTGGGTGGCGGGGTGTTGGGGGCCGATGTTAACCACGAAGTCGTCCTGGCCGAACACGGGGATGGTCTTTTTCTCGACCTTCCCGTCGGGGGTCTCGACCCAGGAGTAGGTGTTGTCGTCCTGGCGCTCGTTTTCGGTGGAAACGGGGTTGAGGGCGGGGTCTTCGTCGTAGTCCTTGCGCAGGGGGAAGCCTTTCCAGTCGATGCTGAGGAATAGGCGGCGCATATCGGGGTTGTTCAGGAAGATAATACCGAAGAAGTCGTATACCTCGCGCTCGTAGATGCCGGCGATGTGCCACAGGTCGGCGATGGAGTGCAACATGGGGTTGTCGCGGTCCTCGGTGGCTACGCGCACCGAGATGTGGCGGGCGTGCTTGGTGGAGGTGAGGTAATAGACGCAGCCGAGGCGGTCGGTCCAGTCCATACCCACGATGGTGACGAGGTAGTCGAAAGCGAGGTCCTCGTCGTCGCGCAGGGTCTTGGCCAGGTCGTGCCATTGTGCGTCGGGTATGTTTACCAGCAGGAATTCCCCGTCCTCAAATGTGGCTTGGGGGAAGAGCTTTGCTATCTTGTCCTGGAGGGTTGACATTATATTATATGTTATATGATAATGATCGGGGTGAATTGTCGCTTGGGGGTTGACTGTTTGTGGAGGGTTAATCATTTACTCCTTCCACGGGATGTGTCTCAAGGAATTCTTTTTGTTTTTCCTGACGGTTGACGCCTCCGAAGAATTTCTCTACCTTGATTTTGCGCTGGAGCTGCATGATTCCGTAGATCATGGCCTCGGGGCGTGGAGGGCAACCGGGGATGAAGACGTCGACGGGGATGATGTCCTCGATGCCTTTGGCCACGTGGTAGCTTTTGCGGAAGGGGCCTCCTGAAACGGCGCAGGCGCCGCAAGCGATGACGTATTTAGGCTCGGCGAGCTGGTCGTAAAGGCGACGTAGCACGGGGGCCATGCGGTTGACGATGGTGCCGGCCACCATGATGAAGTCGGCCTGTCGGGGGGATGATCGGGCCACCTCCCATCCGAAGCGAGCCATGTCGAATCGCGCGGCTCCGAGCGACACGAATTCTATACCGCAGCAGCTGGTGGCGAAAGTCAAGGGCCACAGGGAGTTGGCTCGGCCCCAGTTGATAAGCTTGTCGAGGGAACCCACTACGACGTTGGCTCCCGACTCGTTGAGCTCTTTGACGAGCTTCTCGATATATTCGTTATCCTTGAATGCCTCGTAGGGCATCGCCTTGCAAGTTACTTCCATTCAAGCGCTCCTTTCCGCCAGGCGTAAACCAAGCCCAGCACTAATACACAGAAAAAGACGGCGATGGCGGTCAACCCCTCGGCACCGAGGGCGCGAGCCTTGACGGCCCAGGGGTAGAGGAACACGGTCTCGACGTCGAACATCAAGAACAAAATAGCGAACAAATAATAACCCACGTTGAAGCGTGTCATCGATACGCCTCTCGTGGGTATTCCACATTCGTAAGCTTCGCCTTTCTGCGGGTTGTAACTTTTGGGAGAGATCAGGCCGGCTAGCCACATGGCCAGGGCGACGAGGCCCACGCCGGTCAACGCGGCCACTACAGCGAGCATCGCGTTGTTGTCAATTCCGAATATGTGTAACGATATCATGAAGATGTGATAATGTTTCTGCGATATCAGATGAAGTGTTGAAATTTTCGCTTTGCAAAGGTAAGATTTTTTTCTGATACGCGGCAACTAATGTTAAGGTAAATTTTCGCCTTTTACGTTAAAAGGCTGAAATGCGCCATTCAAGCTACATTTCAGCCTGGAATATCTTGACCCCGGGGTGTCGACCCGGGGGCGGGTTGACTTCCACCCTGTTGATGGGGTTATTTGGCGAAGGCGAGGCGCAAGCGGTCGAAGAGGGTGAGCTTGGGCATCTTGATGTCGACCGACACGGCGTCGGAGTGTTTTTTGAGGAAAATTATTGAGGAGTGGAGCACGATTGCCACATGGCGGTCGAATTCGACGATGGCGTGCACTCTCTCGAGGGGGATTTCATGGAATGGGCTAAGGGGCTCGATGGTGCCGATGACGATGGCGCCGTCGTGGATGGTGATGTGGTGGGGCTCGAGGGATCGCTCGAAAAGGAGCCCGATGTTGAGGTCGTCGACACTCTCGGGGCGCCGGCGGTACTTCTTATATATCGACTGTATTACTTTCTTTGTGATCATGTCGTTTTAGATACCGTATTTATAACACACCCCAAGGCCGAATTGTTGCCATTTCGTCACATCCTTAAGGTGATAATTGAGCACTTGCACCCGATAATTGTAGCATCAGGAAGAAAGGTAATCCCCGCGGAACCAACGGAATACGATTCCATGGATTCCGTGGGGATGGTATTGTGAAATTTTTTCTCGTTAAGCGAGGAAGCCCAGAAGTACACCGGCGGCTACAGCCGAGCCGATTACGCCAGCCACGTTGGGGCCCATGGCGTGCATCAGCAGGTAGTTGCTGGGGTCGTACTCGAGGCCAAGGTTGTTGGAGATACGGGCAGACATCGGCACGGCCGATACGCCAGCGTTACCAATCAATGGGTTGATCTTCTTAGACTTGGGCAGGAACAGGTTGAACAGCTTGACGAAGCATACACCTGATGCCGAGGCGATAATGAACGCCATGAAGCCAAGGAAGAAGATGAAGATGGTCTGGGTGGTCAAGAATTCGGAAGCCTGGGTGGAGGCGCCCACGGTCATGCCCAGGAGGATTGTCACGATGTCGGTGAGAGCGTTGGACGCGGTCTTGGCCAGACGGGTGGTTACGCCGCACTCGCGCAGGAGGTTGCCGAAGAATAGCATGCCCAGCAGGGGAATGCCCGAGGGAACGACGAAGCAGGTCAACAGCAGGCCCACGATGGGGAAGATGATCTTCTCGTTCTGTGAGACGGCGCGGGCGGGTTTCATCTTGATCAATCGCTCGTGCTTGGTGGTCAACAGTCGCATGATAGGTGGCTGTATCACAGGCACGAGGGCCATGTAGGAGTAGGCCGACACGGCGATTGCTCCCATGAGGTTGGGGGCGAGTTTCGACGACAGGAAGATAGCGGTGGGGCCGTCGGCGCCGCCGATGATGGCGATGGCGCCGGCTTGGTCGGGCTCGAAGCCGATGGCCGTGGCTACCATGTAAGCGCCGAAGATGCCAAACTGTGCTGCGGCACCGATCAACATCAGCTTAGGGTTGGCGATCAGGGCCGAGAAGTCGGTCATAGCGCCGATGCCCAGGAAGATGAGCGGGGGATACCATCCGGCCGAGACACCGTTGTAGAGGATGTTCAACACCGAGCCTTCCTCGTAGATGCCAATCTCGAGGCCTGCGGTGGCGTTGAAGGGGATATTTCCGATGAGCATACCGAAGCCGATGGGCACGAGCAGCATCGGCTCGAAGTCTTTCTTGATGGCGAGCCAGATGAAGAATAGGCCCACCACAAGCATCACGCAGTGTTGCCACGTGGCGTTGTAGATTCCGGTCAAGTGCCAGAACTGCGTGAGGTTTTGCAATAGGAAGTCACCAAATGATAATTCCATAATTCTTTACTTGGCTTTTTGGATTATTCGATGGTGAGCAGCGTGGCGCCCTCGAGCACCGAGTCGCTGGGGTTGACGTTGATAGAGGCGATTTTGCCGTCGCGACCGGCGTGGATAGCGTTCTCCATCTTCATGGCTTCGAGCACCAGGACAGTGTCGGCGGCTTTTACGGTGTCGCCCACCTTCACGGGGATTGAGAGCACAACGCCGGGCAGGGGAGCGGTGACGGCGTAAGCGCCAGAGGTGACGGGGGTGGCCTTGGCGATCACTTTCTCGCCGGTTGCGCTACGGGGAGCGGCTGAGGGACGGGGGGCTGAAACGATGGTAACGGGGCCTTTTTTCTTTTCCAGCTCTACCTTGTAGGGGATACCGTTAACAGTCACCTGTGCGATGTTGTCCTCGATGTCGCCCACGCCCACTTTGTAGGTGTTGCCGTTTATCTTGTATTTGTATTCTTTCATTTTTGTAGGAAATAATTGATTGGTTGGAGATTAACGGTGAGGGAGCTCACGCATGTTGTAAATCTTGGAGCTCCACGGCGAGTAGGCGCGTTTCACCTTGTTGATGGTGAGTACGGTCTGCTCTTGGTCGTGAGCGTTGAGGTGCTCGTGGAGGGCCATAACGATGGCTGCGATTTCTTCGCCCGAGTCGTGGTCGGGACGCTCCTCGCGCGGGGTCTCGTGGATGGATTTGCCCTGGGCGTGCATCTTGTTGAGCTTGGAGATGTGAGCGCCGATGCGGTTGATCAGGTAGAAGCAGCAGCTGAGCAATAGCAGGGCCGAGAACACGATGCACATGGCCATGACGGTGAGGCCGAGGCCCGATTTGTCCTTCTCCTTGAACATGTCGACCTTGGAGTTGGTGTCGCGGATGATGTTGGCACTGGAGGGGGTGATGTATTTGCCCTCGGAGCCTGAGCGGATTTCCCAAGCGTCGGGGCCTGAGCCAACGCCGTCCGATTTACGGGCGTAGGTGTGACCGGCGGGTAGTGACGCGGGGACGATTACCTCGTCGATGAGGGTTTTGCCGTCGGCGTCATAAATACCGATCCAGTTGTCCTGGCCGGGGACGAGGACGAAGCTGGTGTGGAAAGTGCCGCGGGAGGGCTTGCCGTCGGCCCAGAAGATGACGTGCTGTCGGGTGGGGATTTCGGTCAAGACGTCGCCCAGAGGCACGGGGTACATCTTCTTGTTGGCTGAGTCGGTGGTGAGGAATACGCTGGATATCTCCAGGGGCGCGTAGGTGGAGTTGAATAGCTCGATCCAGCCCACGCGTTGGCCGTAGTCATCAACGACGTTGGAGTCGTTTTGCACCATCACCTCGTTGATTTTCAACCCTCGGCGACCCTGAGCTTGCGCGCAGAGGCCCGTGGCCAGCAAAGTGATGGCGGCGATTAACAGATGTTTTCTCATATAGCCGATGGGTTTACAGGGGTATGTTGCCGTGCTTCTTGGCGGGGTTGGTCACTTTCTTGGTGGCGAGCTGCTGCAGGGCGCGGATGATGCGGAAGCGGGTGTTGCGGGGCTCGATCACGTCGTCGATGTAACCGTATTTGGCGGCGTTGTAGGGGTTGCAGAAGAGCTTGTTGTACTCCTCTTCCTTCTCGGCGAGCACTTTCTTGGGGTCGTCGCTTTCCTTGGCCTCGCGGGCGTAGAGCACCTCGACGGCACCGGCGCCTCCCATAACGGCGATCTCGGCCGTTGGCCATGCGTAGTTCATGTCGCCGCGGAGTTGCTTACAGCTCATCACGATGTGGCTGCCGCCGTAGCTCTTGCGCAGGGTGACGGTAACCTTGGGCACGGTGGCCTCGCCGTAGGCGTAGAGCAGCTTGGCTCCGTGGAGGATCACGCCGTTGTACTCCTGGCCGGTGCCGGGGAGGAATCCGGGGACGTCGACCAGCGACACCAAGGGGATGTTGAAGGCGTCGCAGAAGCGCACGAAGCGGGCTGCCTTGCGGGAGGCGTTGCTGTCGAGCACGCCTGCGAGGAACTTGGGCTGGTTGGCCACGATACCCACGGCCTGGCCGTTGAAGCGGGCGAAGCCGATGATGATGTTCTTGGCGTAATCTTTTTGAATCTCCAGGAACTCGCCGTTGTCGATGATGGCGCCGATTACCTCGTACATGTCGTAGGGGCGGTTGGCCGAGTCGGGGATAATCTCGTTGAGCGAGTCCTCGAGGCGGTCGATCGGGTCGGTGCACTCAACCAACGGGGGCTCCTCCAAGTTGTTTTGGGGGATATAGGAGAATAGCTTGCGGATGATTTTGAGGGCTTCCTCGCCATCCTCGGCCGCGAAGTGGGCCACGCCGCTCTTGGAGGAGTGAACGGTGGCTCCGCCCAGCTCCTCTTGGCTGACGTCCTCTCCGGTAACGGTCTTAACTACCTTGGGACCGGTGAGGAACATGTAGGAGATGCCCTTGGTCATGATGGTGAAGTCGGTCAACGCGGGGGAGTAAACGGCGCCGCCGGCGCAGGGGCCGAGGATACCCGAGATCTGGGGAATGACTCCCGAGGCCATGATGTTGCGCTGGAAAATCTCGGCGTAGCCGGCCAGGGCGTTGATGCCTTCCTGGATGCGTGCGCCGCCCGAGTCGTTGAGGCCGATGACGGGGGCACCCATCTTCATGGCCATGTCCATCACTTTGCAGATTTTGAGGGCCATCGTCTCGGAGAGCGAGCCGCCGAAGACGGTGAAGTCCTGAGCGAACACGTACACCAGTCGGCCGTCGATAGTGCCGTAGCCTGTTACCACGCCGTCGCCGAGGAAAGATTTTTTCTCTTGGCCGAAGTTGGTGCAGCGGTGGCGCACAAACATGTCAAGCTCCTCGAACGAGCCTTCGTCCAGCAGCTGGGCGATGCGCTCGCGGGCTGTGTATTTGCCTTTGTCGTGTTGCTTTTGGATGGCTTTCTCGCCGCCACCGAGGCGCGCTTCGTTGCGCAGGGCGATAAGCTCCTGCACTTTTTCAAGCTGTGTACTCATATTTTTCTTTTATGGGGATTAGTCCGTGAGGGATTATTTCTTCTTGGGATCTTCGCAGAGCTCGATCAGGGTGCCGCAGGTCGACTTGGGGTGGAGGAAAGCGATGTTGAGGCCCTCGGCGCCTTTGCGGGGAGCCTTGTCGATAAGGCGGCAACCTTTTTCCTCAACCTCGGCAAGAGCGTTGGCCACGCCGTCCTCGATTGCGAACGCGATGTGCTGGATACCGCCGCGGCCGCCGTTGTTGGCGATGAATTTGGAGATGGCCGAGTCGTCGGCTGTGCCCTCGAGGAGCTCTATTTTGGTCTGGCCCACCTGGAAGAAGGCGGTGCGCACTTTCTGGTCGGCAACTTCCTCAATGGCGAAGCACTTGAGGCCAAGCATTTTCTCGTAAAAGGGGATAGCCTCGTCCAATGAGGGAACGGCGATGCCCACGTGTTCAATGTGAGATATTTCCATGATGTTATGTTTGGTTTATTTAAAAATTTACTTTTTCGGCACGCAAATTTACGCATTTTTCGCGACACTCAATCTTTTTTGCGTAATTTCGCGTGAAAATTCCCATAAATGACACAATGAATGAAATCGTAATATATCGCGGAAAGGATGGCAATCCTATTGTTAACGTCACTCATGAGAGTGGTCAGCTATGGCTTACCCAGAAAGGAATGGCCACATTGTTTGATGTCGGAGTTCCCGCGATATCAAAGCATTTACGTAATATTTTTGATGAGGGGGAATTAATTGAAGAGTCAGTTATTTCCAAAAAGGAAACAACTGCTTCCGACGGCAAAAAATATCTTACAGCATTTTACTCATTGGATGCTATCATATCGGTAGGATATCGTGTTAATTCGGCTAAAGCTACTCAGTTTAGAATTTGGGCTACGGAGATTCTGCGACAGTATATCGTTAAGGGCTTTGCCTTGGATGATAAGCGGTTGAAGGAGGGATCTAATGATTATTGGAAGGAATTGTTGGATCGGATTCGGGACATTAGGTCGTCTGAGAAATTGCTTTATAGGCAAGTCCTTGACCTTTATGCTACGGCTACCGATTATGACCCGAAAGCTTCCGAGTCCAAAATCTTCTTCCAAATCGTTCAAAACAAGTTGCATTATGCTGCGCATGGGCATACCGCGGCGGAAGTGATATGGGAAAGAGCTGACAGTGAGGCCGATTTCATGGGCTTGCGCACATTTAAGGGCGATTTCCCAGTGAAGGCTGATGTAGTGATTGCAAAGAACTATTTGGACGAAAAGGAGTTGAAGGTTTTAAACAATATTGTATCGGGTTATTTCGATTTTGCTGAGGCCCAAGCTTTGCGCCATGCCCCCATGTCGATGAAGGATTACATTAAGCAGCTTAATGTTGTGTTGGGAGCCTTTGGTAATGAGGTGCTTATGGATGCAGGACACATTTCTATGGCGAAGGCTAAGGAGAAAGCCATTGAGGAATACAGAAAATTTGAAGTTAAAACCCTTTCTCCAGTTGAGAAGGCCTATATCGACTCTATAAAGTCGTTGAATGAAGTCGTAAAGCAGATAGGCAAGCCCCATAATAATAGCAGCGAAAGGAGTTAATAATGGGAATGGTTGATGTTGATAATGTAATGGATCCTAGAGAGCTGAATATAGAAGATTTTGATTATCCGTTGGCTGAGGAGAGGATAGCCAAGCATCCGCTGGCGGTGCGCGACGCGTGCAAGTTGCTGGTGAGATACGGCGACGGCTCACTCGACGACCGCCGTTTTTCAGAGTTGCCCTCGCTGCTCCCCTCCGACGCTATGCTCGTGTGCAACAACACCCGCGTGATCAACGCAAGGTTGCGGTTTCGCAAATCGGGAGGCTCGCCGATCGAGATATTCTGTCTGGAGCCGCACGCGCCGGCCGATTACGAGCGGGCGTTTGCCGCTACCGACACCTGCCAATGGCAATGTTTTGTGGGCAATTCCAAGAAGTGGAAACAAGGGGAGTTGCGCTTGCCGTTAACGGTTGATGGCCACCCGATTACGCTCTCGGCCGAGAGGGTTGAGCGACTGGGGAAAGCGTCGATTGTCAAGTTTTCGTGGGATTGCCCCGAGGTGACTTTCTCCCGCATTATTGACGCGGCGGGGGAGATTCCCATCCCTCCTTATCTCAACCGCTCGACCGAGGATAGCGACTCGGAGGATTACCAGACGGTTTACTCGGTGACGGAGGGCTCGGTGGCGGCACCCACGGCTGGCTTGCATTTCACTCCTGAATTGCTTGACACGCTCCGAGGCAAAGGGGTGGATGTTGAGGAGTTGACCTTGCATGTGGGGGCGGGCACGTTTCAGCCTGTCCAAACCGAGCGTGTGGGCGACCATCCGATGCATGCCGAGTTTATCAGTGTGTCTCGTGGGTTGATAGAGCGTTTGGCGCGTGGGGAGCGGCCTGTAATCGCGGTGGGGACGACCTCGGTGCGCACTCTCGAGAGCCTTTACCACGCTGGCGTGGCCATGCTGCGTGGCCGATGGAGTGGCGAGGTGGAGCAATGGGCGCCTTACGACGAGGATGTGGAGTGGCCTTCGGTTGAGGATGCCTTAGGAGCTGTGTTACAGTATCTTGACGATAACCACACCGACCGCTTTCTGGCATCCACGCGCATCATCATAGCCCCGGGATACTCCTACCGGATTGTTCGGGGGATGGTGACCAATTTCCACCAGCCGCAGTCGACGCTGCTGCTATTGGTATCGGCGTTCACGCGGGGTGATTGGCGCGAGATGTACGACCACGCGCTGGCCGGGGATTATAGATTCCTAAGTTATGGCGACGCGTGCCTCTTGCTCTAAGACATCACCGACGAGCGTATAATCACATGGAAATCGCCGTTCAACCGTCGTTGGATATATCCCTTGGTTGTCAACATGTTGAGCTGCTTCATCACCGCTCTTCGTGAAATGTTGAGGTCTTGAGACAGGCGTTCGCCCGTGCGAGTGGGATCCATCATAATGGCTTCTAAAAGCTTGGCTGTGGAATCGTTGACGATCACCTTTTGTCCGTCATACCACCAAATATTGTTGCCCACATCCGTGATGAAGTCAACATCCCCGTTGATTTCAGTGGCTACCAGTTGGGCCATATAGAGCAGAAAGTGGCGGATTTGCTGCAAGGAGGCATGAGCGCCTTTAGAAGGGGTTTTGCCTACCACTTTATCGGAGGCTCCCAATGCATCTAAATATTCCTTCTTGTTTCTGCTTCGAACAACGATCATCGGGTATCCGTGGCGAGCCAGGATATAGTTCACCAATAGGCGAGCGATGCGTCCATTGCCGTCCTCAAACGGGTGAATCCGTATATATCGGTAGTGGAACAACGCGGCCAGCTCGACGGGAGTGAGTTCGCCTCGTTCCTCCTCAGCGTTATACCAATCCACGAGGTCGGTCATCAACGCGGGGGTTTCTTCCGGCGAGGCGTATTCAAATCGCTCTCCTGTGCGGGTAATCACACTGTTGGGGCGAGTTTTATATTGGCCTGCGTGAATCACGTAGGAAGTATATTCGCCGCCAGGCAGATTGCGATACACCGTATAGTCCTCCCGCAGGAGGGTTTTGTGAAGCTGACGGATAAAATTCTGCGTTAGTGGGATGTCTTGAAGCAAGGTTTCCACCTCCATCATTTTGAGGGCCACATTGCTTGCCTTCATGTCCTCGAAGTCCTTCAGCTCCCCCTCTCCGGTCACTTTGCCGAAGATAAGGAGCAACTCGGTTTGGCCATAAGTAAGCGTGTTGCCTTCGATATGGTTGCTATTGAAATTAAAGTCGACTGTAAACCGCTGGCTCAACCTATGTTTATCATGTTCTGAAATAGGCTGGATGCTATGCCAACGATTAAGGGCGTGGGTAAGGGAATCTGTAACTTCCATAGAAATCAAATTTACTGCAAAGATACGTTAAAGGAATCGATTTTGGTTCACACTGGGTACCAATTTTAGTGCATTTGACATTTCTTAACAATTATGGGAAGGGATGCGTGCTCCACACTGGTTTCTTCCGGGTCTTTTTGTGGTTAATGGAAAATGCGGTGGGTGGTTTCGGGGAAAATGGCTAACTTCGCGGGCATGAACGAATTGACAGCAAAGCGGGCGCAAAGGCGCAATTTTTGGATAGTGGTGGCCGTGGTGGCGTTGACGTTGCTGCCGTGGCTGGGCGAGACCGTGTTCAACACCAAGGGGGAGCCGCGCGAGGCGATTGTGGCTTACACGATGTTGCAAAGTGGCGACTGGATTCTGCCCGTGAGCTATGGGGGCGACTTGCCTTACAAGCCGCCATTCCTGGCGTGGTGCATAGCGACGGTGTCGTGGTTGTTCGGCGGCGAGGTGACGCATTACACGTCGCGATTGCCGTCGGCTTTGGGCTGCATGGCGTTGATTATCAGTACGATGGTGTTTCTGCGTCGCTATGGGCGCTCCCAGAAGGTGGCGATATTGGCGGCTATGTTGACGATGACCGCGTTTGAGGTGTACCGCGCTGGCACCACCTGCCGCGTCGACATGCTGCTCACGTGCTTCACCGTAACGTCGATATACTCGCTGTACGCCTATTTCCAAGGGGGACGGAAGCGGTGGCTGTGGATAGGCATTGCGCTGATCAGTTGCGGCGTGCTGTGCAAGGGACCCGTGGGAGCTGTGCTGCCGTGCCTTGTGATTGGCTTGGACCGCTGGCTGTCGGGGCAGAAGTTCCTCAGGGTGCTGGGGTCGATGACCGTTGTTTTCCTTGTGTCGCTGATTGTGCCTCTGTGGTGGTATATCGCCGCGTGCCAAAGGGGAGGGGAAGAGTTCCTCCAATTGGTTATGGAAGAGAACGTTGGGCGCTTCACGGGCACGATGAGCTACGACTCCCATGTGCATCCCTGGTGGTACAATTTTGTGCTGGTCGTAAGCGGCTGGCTGCCATATACGTTGCTGCTGTTGTTGACGCTTTTCTCTTTCAGAATCAAGGGGTTAAAACGTAATAACGTTATAACGTTGTTACGGGAAGCGAAATGGCGGGAAAATTGGCGCCGGGCTCATCCGTTGACCCGCTTGTGCTTGGTGGCCACGCTGGCGATTTTCATCTTCTATTGCATCCCCTCGAGCAAGCGCGGGGTGTACCTGTTGCCGCTGTATCCATTCTTGGCCTATTTCATCGCTATTTACCTGCGGCGCATGACCAAGCAAGGCCCCAAGATGGTGAAGCTATACGGCTGGATAATAGCGGTTTTGGCCCTTGTCGTGCCCATTGGTTTTATATTGATAAAGCATGGCTGGATACCATCGGGCAAGGCGTTGGAGGGCGTTGTGGGGAGCGCGTCGTCGATTTTGGGAGCCGTGGCCGTGGTTATCTCGTTTAATATGGCAATCCTCGCTATATCAACGTTTTGCAAGGACAACGCCACCAAGTCGCTGGTGATGACCGTGGGCTGCACGATCACGATTTATTGGGCATTGGCCGGGTGCTATCAGCCGGCAGTGCTCAACTCGCGTAGCGACGCTGTGATAGCCGACCGATTGGCCCAGATGTATCCCCGCGAGCAACTCTATACCATCACGGGCGACCGCCTATCACGTTTTTACTCAGTGAATTACTATCTCGGCGACAAATTGCTGAGATTTGAGAGCGAGCAACCCGACTCAGGGTTGGTATTGGTTCCCTACAAGCGCTCGGAGCAGTTTTTGGCGCCTTACGACAGCCTGTACACCTTCGACATCGACTACCTCGACACCCACCGCTCCTGCGAGTGGAAAACACCCACGACCGTCTACCGCTTCCACCGGAAATCTAAGTAGGAAGCCGGGTCGTGTCGACCCGACAGTAAAGGCTGTCCCGCCGACACGGCGGGACGTCCTACTTAGCGGGCAAGCCTCTTCGCGACAGCCAAGTCGTGCACTCGTGCAGTCGTTTACTCGTTTACTCGAAAATCGAATACACGAATGCACGAATGCACGAGTAAACGACTTCCTACTTAGCTTAGGTAGTGGGTAGTGATACTAATGAGACTTTGATACTAAGCGTAAATGGCGGGTAATCAGATAAATAGGCGAAGTATCATAGTCTCATTAGTATCATTGGGTTAAACGATTGTGGATTTTTGGTACTGGCCGCGGTCAATGCGACTAAGGGCCTTGCCTGCTATCATCTCGTCGATTTTGCGGAACACCCATTGACGTCCCTTGGAAATCTTTTTGGCTGCCTCTAGAGCCTGGGCGGTGGAGAATTTGTCGGGAAGGTCGGCCACGAACGCCCACGAATCGATCTGCTTTTGGGTAGGGGCAACGGGGCGCCCTTGTATGGTGTTGGAGGTTTTCACCATGCGGGCGTAGCTCCACTCGAGCCACTCGTTGAGGGCGATTGCCGCTGTGACGGTCTCTTGGCTGATGGTGTCGCCCACGCGGGTTTCTCCGGCAGCCACCTCCGAGGCGTGGAGGATGAGGGCGAGTTTGGCAGTGATTGCCAGACGTTTCATGGAACGGGATTCCACTTCTTCCTCGTCAAGGTCGTCGTTGAGCGACATCAGGTCGTTTCGCCACTGATATAGCGCATCATAAGCGTCTTCGCTGAAAGTTGGGAACCAATGGCCTCCTTGGTCGAGGGGAATGCGCTCGGCGCGGGTGACAATGTCGGCCCAGCGGGTGGCCATATCTTCGGGGTCGTTGTTGGCTTGGAAGTCGTTGGCACGGTTCCACATCACCGTTTTGCGGGGCTCGGGGAACACCACGCACATTCGGTCGAGGAATCCATTGCCCTGAAACGGTCGGATAAGCACCGAGTTTACCAGCGAGGGCTGGATTGTGCCGATAAGGTTGATGGACGGGTTGTCGACCACCACCATCTCGCCCTTGCCGTCAGGGCCTTTGCGGTTCACCTTGATGCTCTCGCCGGAGAACGCCGACATCAGGTTCTCGATCATGTTGGAGGCGTTGTAGCGGTTGACGGTGTTGAAGAATCCGGCAATCTCGTCGACGACGATAGCCACGCCTCGGTCGTTGGTCTCGAGCTGGGATATCAACGCCTCTTGGGTGAAGTCGCTCATGACTGTCTGCTTCAGGCGGGGACGCTGTGCGGGTTCTTGTCCTTCTTGAGCTGATTTCTGACGCTCCTGCCATTCATAGGCGTCGCGGGCGGTGCGCCACTGCTCGTAGCGGCGCGAGTCCATCTTTTTCAGAGGCTCGTAGGCGGCCAGCAGGGGCGGTGTCTTGCCGGCACCGGGACGGCCTACCAGGGCCATCATCAGCATCGGGTTCACTCGCCATCGGTGGCGGATGGTCACCTCGGCGCCGTTGCCCAGGGCCGAGGCCAATGCCGAAATCATCGACATGGCGGTGTACTCTACTTGGAAGTCGGCCTGCGCCGATGTTTCTTTGACGATTTCACGAAGGGTCGCGGGGAGAGCCTCGGTGGGGAATCTTCCCTCTTTTGCGCCTTCGATGAGGGGAGTGATGTCAGTGGTTGTTACGTCCTTTTTCATAGTGGTTGTTGTATTAAGTTACCCCAGTTCGGGATAAAAAAGTGGCATAATTATTTGATAATGTGGGGA
>CAZLSW010000003.1:0-86450 GCA_964562375.1 uncultured Muribaculaceae bacterium
CCACGCTCAAATGCCACCTGGTGAATAGTATTTATCCCGAACTGGGGTAAATTGTCAGTAACAAAAGTAACTGACATGACCGCACATAGTACACTATCGGCGATGAATCCGCCCCGCATCATCAAGCAGCGCGACCGCGACGCTATCATCCGTTCCCTACGTTCGGGAGTTGTTCCCGCAACTGGCCTTCAACATATCCAAGTGGGTAGGAGTGAGGAAATTAAGTCGTTCGTTCGCGACATCGACGCTGTGGCCGATGGAGGTGCCTCTTTGCGATTGGTGATCGGTGAATACGGTGCCGGCAAGACCTTCTTCCTGTCGCTGGTGCGCACCATGGCAATGGAGCGTGGACTGTTGACAATGAAAGCCGACCTTTCTCCCGAAAAGCGATTCCATGGCACTGGTGGTCAGGCCCGTAGGTTGCTCTCCGAGTTGGTGGCGTCGCTGTCGACCCGCACCAAGACCGACGGGCAGGCGCTTCCTATGGTTCTCGATCGCTTGTCGGCCAAAGCTTCGGCTGAAGGTACAACCGTGCGTCACCTGCTCGAAACGTTAACTCAACTGCCTGGTGGTCATGCTTTTGCGCAAGTGGTGGATATTTATTGCCGGGCCGAAAGCGATGGCCAAAGGCTCGCCGCACAACGCTGGTTGTCAGCCGATTACACCACGCGAACTGATGCTTTGCGCGACCTTGGCGTGCGTGAGTATCTCGGCGATGCCGACCTGTTCCCAACGTTACGCCTATATGCCGCATTGGCCGTGGCCGCTGGTTTCAAGGGCTTGTATGTCTGCGTGGATGAGCTGGTTAACCTTTATAAAATTACTAATGCGGTGTCGCGTCGCGCCAACTATGAGGACTTGCTTTCAATCCTCAACGCCACGCTACAAGGCAACGTCCACTCGCTCGGCATTGTACTTAGCGGGACGCCGGAATTTCTCACCGACACGCGTCGTGGGCTCTACAGCTATGAGGCTCTTCGCTCGCGGTTGGCCGAAAACTCCTTAGCCGCTCAAGCTGGGTTAAAGGATTATGACTCAACGGTTTTACGACTGAGCAACTTGACTCCCGAAGAGCTGTATGTACTGTTGAAAAATCTACGCGAGGTGATGGCTTCGGGCACGCAAGGATTGCGCGAGCGTGTGCCCGACATGGCGCTCGAAGCCTATTTGCGCCACTGTTACGAAAAGATTGGCGAGAGCTATTTCCGCACGCCCCGTAACACCATCAAGGGCTTCATCGACCTTATGTCGCTGCTTGAGCAGTATCCCGAGATGGATTGGCGTGTTATCCTCCCCACGGTAGGCGTCGATGTAGACGTCGAGCCATCCCCCATGGCCGAATTCTTGCTATAACGATCGTAGGAGGACGGGGCGACCTGGCCCCGACATTACAAAAACAATGAGCGTATTGGGGTGAGTTTGGCCACCGTTTCAGTCCATTCCTTTTCAGCCGACGACTGTCCAGTGATTCCCCCTCCGGCGTAGAACACGACTTTGGTTGGCGTGAATCGAGCGCAACGTAGCACCACCCAGGCTTGGTATTCCCCCACATCCTCGCGCGTAATCTCGCAGAAACCGGCGTAGCATTCCCTGGGCTGGGATTCAAGTCGCTCAATATCAGCCAACGACTCATAGACTGGCAATCCCGCGACAGCTGGCGTGGGACTCAGCAATGACGCCATCATCGACGGTGTATGGTGGCCTTGTAACCCCGTGATAGTCTGGCAGATATGCTCGATGTTGCCAGCCGGGAGGGTGAATGGCTCGCTCACATCGGGGTTCAATCCCATAGAACGCAGTCGCTCAACGATATAGCGGGTAACCAGCGACTGTTCTTCGCTGTTTTTGTTATCCCATGGGCCAGGAGTGCCGATTTTGCGTGTGCCAGCAAGCGCCATAGTGAAATAACTCTCTGTGTCACAGCGTAATAACACTTCGGGGGATGACATTAACCAAGCACCTGTTTCCGCCGTGTACCATGCGCAATTCATGCGGGGCGAAACCTCCGACAGCAACCGCTCGATTGCTGATATCGCTGATTCTGAGGAGATTTCCAATGATTCTACGCGCGAGAATACAGTCTTCCCTCCGTTGGCTTTACGTTTAGCGATTATTTCTTTTACACTCCTGATATACACCTCTTTAGGAGTAGAGGAGGGCAGGGGTGGTGACGATTTTATGGAGTGGGGTGGGGGGGTGAAGTGAGGCGCCGAAACCTCGTCGAGGCGTGGCACGATAGTTGCCACCACGCGGTCACGCCAGCCGTGTATGCGAAAGCGTTCGCTTAGAAGGGGTTGGCTTGTACCATCGTCGGCGTAAAATGTCACATGGCTGTCGCCTGGCTCGGCATACGCCACAAAGGGGATTGCATGGGCCAGGCAATGGCTTATCGCGCGACGTTGATCAGTGGTTATCGGCATCGTCTACTACGCTGGCTATCAGTTCGAAAGGTAACGCCTCTTCCACTTCGACGGTGTAAAATTCTCCACGCTTGAGCGGGTGGTACTTGCGTATCAGCACCTCGGGATCCACCTCGGGAGAGTCGTATTCGGTGCGCCCTACATAGAAATCCTCCTCCTCGCGATCGATAATCACACGCAGCCGCTCTCCTATCTTATCTTCTTGAGTCTCAAGGGATATACGCTCTTGTAGTTCCATAAGTTGCGACAGGCGTTGTTCCTTCACTTCCTGAGGGATGTCGTCGGTGAGGTTTTTGGCTCCCCAGGTGTCCTCTTCCTCGCAATAGGCGAATGCTCCCATGCGCTCAAATCGTTGCTCCTCAACGAATTGAAGTAATTCTTGGAACTCCTCTTCTCCCTCTCCAGGGAATCCCACCATCAGCGTAGTGCGGATATGGATTCCGGGAACGCATCGACGTATCTCCTTGAGTAACAGGCGTGTTTCCTCGCCGGTGATGTGGCGGCGCATATTGGCCAGCACGGGATCGGAAATATGCTGCAGGGCGATGTCGAGGTAGCGGCACACGTTTTTGTTGCGCGCCATCACGTCGAGCAACTCCATTGGGAATTGTGCAGGATAGGCGTAATGGAGTCTAATCCACTCAACCCCAGGGATTTGAGCCATTCGGTCGATCAACTCGGGCAACGCTTGGCGCTTGTAAAGGTCAAGGCCATAGCTCGAAAGGTCCTGAGCGATTACATTAAACTCTTTAACTCCCTTAGTCACAAGAGATTGTACCTCCTCAAGAATCTCGTCGATGGGGCGTGAGCGATGTCGGCCAGTGATGAGCGGAATGGCACAGAAGGCGCAGAAGCGGTTGCATCCTTCCGAAATTTTGATGTAAGCGTGGTGGGGTCCGGTGGTAAGTACTCTGTCATAGGGAGTTACAGCCGGGTTGGAATGGGAGAGGCGCCCTACCAAAGCGGGCCAGTCAAATTTTCCATACCATCCGTCAACTTCGGGCAACTCCTCGGGAAGCTCCTTGGCGTAACGTTGCGATAAACAGCCCATTACGAATACTTTCTCCACATCTCCCTGAGATTTTTGCTCGGTGTAATTGAGAATCTCTTCGATGGATTCCTCCTTGGCGTCGCCAATAAAACCGCAAGTGTTGATTATCACCACGTTGGCTGGTTCGTCCTCATTTTTGAGAATGAGTCCGGCGTCGGCCAACATCTTCATAAGTCGCTCGGAATCAAAGAGATTCTTGGAGCAGCCGAGCGATACAACCTTAACTGTCTTGCGTGGCATTACTTGTCGCCGAAGAGTGATTCAACAAATTCGCGCTTGTGGAACACTTGCAGGTCGTTAATCCCCTCACCCAGACCGATATACTTCACGGGTATCTTGAATTGGTCGGAAATGCCTATTACGACTCCACCCTTGGCTGTGCCGTCCAACTTGGTGATTGCCAACTCGTTGACCTGCGTGGCGGCTACGAATTGACGAGCCTGCTCGAAAGCGTTTTGGCCTGTTGATCCGTCAAGCACGAGCAGCACCTCATGGGGCGCGTCGGGTACCACCTTCTGCATCACGTTGCGTATCTTGGTCAACTCGTCCATCAGGCCTTTCTTGTTGTGGAGGCGCCCAGCGGTGTCGATGATTACCACGTCGATGTCGTTGGCCTTGGCCGATTGTAGCGTGTCGTAGGCGACGGCTGCCGGGTCGGAGCCGAGCTTTTGCTTAATTACCGGAACGCCAGCGCGTTCGCCCCATATGTCGAGCTGCTCAACGGCGGCAGCGCGGAAGGTGTCGGCGGCTCCGAGCATCACCTTGTTGCCAGCGTTCTTGAACTGAGCGGCCAATTTGCCGATCGTGGTGGTTTTGCCCACACCGTTGACACCTACCACCATGATTACGTGGGGTTTATGTCCTTCGGGTACCTTGAAGTCATCGGAAGCGGCTGTCTCATTGTCGTTCTCGGCAAGAAGGTCGGTAATCTCCTCACACAGGAGTCGATTCAACTCACTGGAACTCACGTATTTATCACGGGCCACGCGGGCTTCGATGCGCTCGATTATCTTGAGGGTGGTGTCGACGCCCACGTCGGAGGTGATGAACACCTCCTCGAGGTTGTCGAGGATTTCATCGTCGATTTTCGACTTTCCGGCCACGGCGCGGGCCAGCTTGGCGAATACACCTTCCTTGGTGCGCTCAAGGCCGCGGTCGAGTGTCTCTTTTTTCTCTTTGGAGAAGAAGTTGAAAATTCCCATATCATCACAATTTTACGCGAAGTTAACGAAAAAATTCGGGATTTCTTAATTCAACTTTCTCAAGTTATGAAACCACGAATAAACACTAATGAGCAACAATAAGTTAACTGCGATTCTAATAATATTTAAAGAGCTTACGCTCTTATAATTTACACTAATGCTGATAGCGTTTCATTATTGAAATTCGTGTTAATTCTTTGCGCTGCAAAGCTTAATTCTTTAATGATAATATAATCTTAATCGCTGAATTAGTGAATATTAGTGTTAATTCGTGGTTTCTTGGATAACTTGCAAAACTTGGATTTCTTAAATATTTAACAAGCGTGTAATCTTCAGGAAACTACGAGAATTATTTCTACCACCATCACTGCCGTGGGCTGCAAGGGGAGCGGGATAAACTTTCCATCGAGCTGGTTGTGCATTTTTAAACCGACCGGGGGTGACCCCGCAATAACTTGCGGGGCACGGTGACGCTATGGCGCTTTCAAAAGAGGGCTCGGGCCTGGGCGAGGGTGGCGTGGGAGCCGACGTCGACCCAGCGGTAAGGGGTGGGGGAGAGGTAACCGTGGATGTCTTCGCCGTTGAGCGCCTCGTGGAGGTAGAAGGGGATGATGCCGAAAGGAGGGATGGCGACCCCGCGGTGACCTGCGGGGCACGGTGGCGCAATGGTTGAGGCATAGGCAGCAAGATTGTGAAGAAAGTGGGGGGAGATGATGTGGATGCCGCTGAAGGCGAGAGGGGTAAGGGCTGGTGTCCGACCGGGGTCGGTTGAAAGTGTCCGACCGGGGTGGGTAGGGCTTCCATTCTCTTGATATAGGTCCGGGGGGATGGTTTCGCCAGTTTTGGTGTTGATCCAGGCTCGTAGGCGCATTTGGTTGTCCCACAGGAGATAACGGGAGGTCGTACGGTCCTTGACGAGAAGTGTGGCGAGGGCTCCCGTGCGGTTATGAGCCTCCTCCATCGCCTTGAAATCCAGGTCGGTAAGGATGTCAACGTTGTGCACGAGAATCGGCTCGTCGCCCTCGAAGAGCGGGGCGGCTTTAAGCAATCCACCGCCTGTGTCAAGGAGCAGGTCGCTTTCGTCGGAGATAGAGATATCGACTCCGAAATTGTTGTTATCACGCAGAAAATCAACGATTTGCTGTGCGAGATAGTGTACGTTGACGACAATATGGGAAATTCCCGCTGCCTTGATGTTTTCGATAACTCGCTGAATCATAGGCTTTCCGCCGACGTCAACAAGCGCCTTGGGGATAGTGTCGGTGATCGGTGCGAGCCGCGTGCCCAATCCCGCGGCGAAAATCATAGCTTTCATCGACGTGGCAGGAATGTTTGTTCGATATTCTGCTCACGGTGAACGAGTTCCACCTTCACGTTGAATTTTTGGTGGATGTGCTCGGCCAGATGCTGGGCGCAGTAAACCGAGCGGTGCTGGCCACCGGTGCAGCCGAAAGAAACCATAAGATTGGTGAACCCGCGTTCCTTGTACCGCTCCACCGATGCGTCGACCATCTCGGTAGCGTGCTCGAGGAAGGTGAGGATTTCGCCGTCGTTCTCCAGGAAGGAGATCACTTGCGGGTCGAGGCCCGTGAATGGCTTGTAACGCTCGTATTTACCGGGGTTGTTAACTGCGCGACAATCAAACACATAGCCGCCGCCGTTTCCCGAGGTGTCGTTGGGGATTCCCTTCTTGTAGGCGAAGCTCAACACTTTTACGGTGAGGGAGCGCTTCTCCAATTCGTCGGAGAACTGTTTCATCTCGGTTAACTGCTTGAGTACCTGGCTCAAATAAGGATATTCGGGGTAAGGCTCCTCGAGAAGCGTGCGAAGGTTGGCGATGGCGAATGGCACCGACTGCATGAAATGGGGTTTCTTCTCGAAGTATCCTCTAAAACCGTATGCACCAAGCACTTGCAGCGTTCGGAAAAGCACGAAATGGCGCAGCTGCTCGTGGAAATATTCCTTGTCGACGGGCTTGTACTTGCGCAGGGCATCGATATACTCATCGATAAGCTCCTGGCGCAGGGAGTCGGGGAGGTTGGCTTTGGCTTGCCACAGGAATGAGGCGACGTCGTAATAGAACGGGCCCTTGCGGCCACCTTGGAAATCGATGAGCCATGGGGTGCCGTCGGGACGAAGCATCACGTTGCGCGACTGGAAATCGCGGTACATGAACGTGCTCGACTGGCTGCGCATCAGTACCTCGGCCATTGCTTGGAAATCGTCCTCAAGGCGATCCTCCGAGAATTCCAGCCCGGTAGCCTTTAAGAAGCAGTATTTGAAGTAGTTAAGGTCCCACATGATTGACCTCACGTCAAACTCAGCCAAGGGGTAGCACTTGGAGAAATCCAGGCCTACGGCACCGTTGAACTGCACATCGGGTAGCAGCCGTATCGTCTTGACCAGCAAATCTTTCTCCTCGGCGGAGAATGAGCGGGTAGCTCGTCCCTTTGCGATGGCCTGGAACAGAAGGCTATCGCCCAAGTCCTCTTGGAGATATGCCATTTTGTCGTCGCTTACGGCCAATACCTCAGGCACCGGCAGACCCCGCTCGCGGAAATGTTGGTCGAGGTAGATAAACGCCTCGTTTTCAGGAAGCGACGTGCCCAATACGCCGATCAGGGATTTGGGACCTAAGAGACGGAAATAGCGCCGGTTGCTGCCCGATGAGGGGAGCTCAATCACTTGCTGCGGCTCTTGGCCGGTGACGTCGCGGTATAGTTTGGTAAGGATAGATGCGTCCATTAGTTGCGAATTTTACGCGAAATTAGTGAAATTTTTGCGATTGCGCCGAAAAGTTGCTATCTTTGCGCAATAAGCGATAAGAATCTAATATTCACAATCATTATTACAAGGTATATGCTAAAGACAGTCAGGGTTGTATTAGCGTGGGCGTTTTTCCTCGCTATCACATGGCTCTTTTTGGATTTCACGGGATTGGCGGCCGCATGGTTCGGCTGGATGGCCAAGATTCAGGTAGTACCGGCTTTGCTGGCGCTCAACATCGCGGCGTTGGCTGTGGTGGCGCTGCTTACGGTGATTTTCGGCCGCGTGTACTGTTCGATTATCTGCCCGTTGGGCGTGATGCAGGACGGTTTCACATGGTTGCGTGGTCGCGTGGGTCCCAAGAAGAAGCGCAAAAATCGATTCCGTTTCACTCCCAATAAGCAGAGCCTGCGTCTGGGTGTGGCCGTGGTGTTTATCGCGCTGCTGTGCGCGGGTGGAGCGGCGAAGGCAATTGCCTCGCTGATAGCTCCATACAGCGCTTACGGGCGTATAGCCTCGTCGTTGTTGGCCCCCGTTTACGATATGGCCAATAATGGCATGGCCGCGGTTGCCGAGGCCGAGGACTCGGTGATGTTCTACACCGTCGATGGCACAACGGCTTGGAACGCGATCGTGACGCTTGTGGCCGTGGTGACCCTCGTCGTGGTAGGCGGTTTCGCCTTCTTCAAGGGCCGCTGGTGGTGCAACAACATCTGCCCCGTGGGCACGCTGCTGGGCTACCTGTCTAAGGGCTCATTGTATAAAATCAGGATCGACACCTCCAAGTGTATCAACTGCGGCAAGTGCGGTCGCGAGTGCAAGGCCTCGTGTATCGACACCAAGAATCACCGCATAGATTATACCCGTTGCGTGGCCTGCATGGACTGCATCGGCAACTGCTCGACCAACGCCATCTCCTACTCGGTTGTCGCTCCTAAAAACGACCAAAAGGACGATGAGCAATTCATTGAAAATAAGGCGGAAACGACCAAGGATAAAAATCCTAAGGCAGCAGCCAAGGTGGAGGCAGAGGCCGAGGACACCGGTCGTCGCCAGTTTATGATGACTGGCTTGGCCGTAGGCGCCGGCGCCGCTGTGGCGTGGGCCGAGGGGAAAACCACGGATGGCGGTTTGGCCGCATTGCGTCCCAAGCATGCCCCGGAGCGCAAGCAGCCGATCGCCCCACCCGGAGCCGGCAGCTATAAATCGTTCCATGACCACTGCACCCGTTGCCAACTATGCATCAACCAGTGCCCTAACGGCGTGCTGCAGCCCAAGATCGCTGTTAGTGGATTTATGATTCCCGAGATGGTGTTCACCACGGGCTACTGTCGTCCCGAATGCAACCGCTGCTCCACTGTTTGCCCCACAGGCTCCATCAAATTTATCACCGCAGAGGAGCGCACTGCCGTTTCGGTGGGCGTGGCGTCGGTGGATTACGACATCTGCCTGGCCGCGGCTGACGGTGAGAATTGCGGCAACTGCGCCCGTCACTGCCCTGCCGATGCTATCGTGATGGTGGAGGTGTCCGAGGGTTCGCAGCAGAAGCGCCCAGTAGTTAATCCCGCGTTGTGTATCGGTTGCGGTGCTTGCGAGCACCTGTGCCCTGTGAGTCCTGTGAGCGCGATAACCGTTGAGGGTCGCGACACTCACGTTCCCGTTAAACCTATAATTGGATAACAAGATGAAAACCAACGATATATCACGTCGAAAATTTCTGAAATATATGGGTGTCGGAGCCGGCGCCACCATGTTGTCCGGTACCTCATGTATAAGCCGTAACCGGGCCTCGGAGCAAGATGAGGAGGCTGGAGAGATGACTTATCGTGTAAATCCGTCGACGGGCGATCGCGTGTCGCTCCTCGGTTATGGCTGCATGCGCCTGCCCGTTCTTCCCGCTCCGGCCGGAGCTCCTGAGAACGAGGACGGCGGCATCGACCAAGAGGAGGTGAACCGACAAGTGGACGTGGCCATAGCTGGCGGTGTCAACTATTTCGACACGTCGCCTGCCTACTGCAAAGGTCGCTCGGAAAAAGCAATGGGCGAGGCATTGAGCCGCTATCCACGCGACTCCTATTTCTTGGCTACCAAGCTATCCAACTTCGACGAGTCGACATGGCCACGCGAGAAATCCCAGGAGATGTTTGAAAACTCGTTGAAATACCTGCGCACCGATTACGTCGACTACTTGTTGCTCCACTGCGTGGGTGTGGGTAGTTTTGAGGCGTTCAATCACCGTTATGAGGAGAATGGCATCCTCGACTGGCTTATCGAGCAGCGTCAGAATGGTCGTATCCGTAACTTAGGGTTCTCCTACCACGGTGATATTGAGGTTTTTGACCATGCGTTGAAGATGCATGATGAAGGACGGTTGAAATGGGATTTCGTGCAAATCCAGCTCAACTATGTTGACTGGGAGCAGGCCAAGGCCGACAACGAGCGCGAAACCGACGCTAAATACCTCTATGGCGAGCTGACCCGTCGCGGCATCTGCGCCGTGGTGATGGAGCCGTTGTTGGGTGGCCGATTGGCCAATGTGTCCAATAACCTTCTGGCTATCATGCAGAAAGAGTGCCCTGGCGACACTCCCGCCAAGTGGGCATTCCGTTACGCCGGCACCCCTGAGAATATTCTCACCGTCCTCTCGGGAATGACGTATATGGATCACCTCAAGGAAAACCTAAAGACGTTCTCGCCGCTACATCCCCTCACAGCCGAGGAGGACGCTACGCTGATGCATATCGCCAGGCTGATGATGCAGCATCCGGCAATCCCCTGCACCGAGTGCCAGTATTGCATGCCTTGCCCCTACGGTATAGATATTCCCTCGACGTTCGGCCACTACAATCAGATGCTAAGTGAGGACAACATCGTTGACGACGCCCGCGACCCGCACTTCGCCCAGGCGCGCAAGCGATTCCTCGTTGGCTACGACCGCAAGGTGCCGCGCTTGCGGCAGGCTGCACATTGCATAGGCTGCGGCGTTTGCGCTCCTCACTGCCCGCAAGAGATCCGCATCCCCGATGAGTTGCACAAAATCGACGCCTACGCCGAGAAACTGCGTCGCCAGGCATGACGTCATCGCCATTTGATCTGTTGCGCGAGGGCGACACTCTTGTGGTTGTCGCCCCGGACGGCACCGAGCACCACCTCTCCGAGCGAGGGGTGGCGCCGCTTTATACAGCCTGCATGAACGGGTGGCTCAAGGGCGCTACGGTTGTAGACAAGGTTACTGGGCTTGGAGCCGCTGTGGTGATGGCTCGCGGCGGGGTTTCCAGGTATTACACACGGGTGATTTCACGGCCTGCGCTCGCCTATCTTGACGGGAAAGGGATTTCTGGGGAGGCGCTTTCGGTGGTGGATGGCATAATCAACCGCCGAGGGGACGGACCATGCCCTCTGGAAGCGAGGCTAAATGGGGTAGGGGAGGATGACTTTTGGGGGGAGATAAGCCTTTTCGTGGAGGAAATGCATAATGACCACCGCGGCAAACCGCGGGGCACCGTGGTTTGCTAATACAGGCGCGGGCTTGGCGCCCGCGCTCTTTGATGGCCGTCCAAGGCCGGCTCTCCGAAGGCCGCCCATAGGCTGGCGCTGCTATGGCCGTCCTATGGCCGGCGCTGCTATGGCCGTCCCAGGCCGACCCCCTAAGGAGGAGGTATATAAAGCGAAAGAGCCTTGTCTCACGACAAAACTCTTTCTCCATGTTGTAAAGTGTATACAGGGATGTGATTATTATGCTATCCGAAAGTGATTGAAATCACTAACTGGCCACAAAATTAATTGTTATTTTTTAACTAACAAAGAAAATTAACAAAAATTGTATCCAAAAAGTGACAACTGATGAATTTTTCTCACAATTAGGACAATAAAAGCAGAGATAAACCCAACAAAGGCGAAAATATTGCGTTGTGACTGTGAAAAATATTTAAAAACGTTTTGAGGAAGCGGGGAAATGTGTTATCTTTGTAGACTAAAGTAACGTTACTGCCTATGAAGCTAATTCGACACCTAATTATAAGCCTGGGATTGCTGTCGCTGACGGCCCCCTCGGCTATGGCCACGGCCGAGAAAAGCGTGGCCACGGAGGTCGTGTCGCAACAGGGCACGACAGTGCGTGTTAACCAAGGCCACATCGAGCTTGTCGCGGTCGATCAGGCCGCCACGTTCTCCCTATACTCCATTACGGGCCAGCTGGTGAAATCGGTTTCTGTGGCCGCTGGCGCGACAATGACCCTAGACCTCCCCAAGGGCGTGTACATCGTGAGATGCTCCGAGGGGCAATGGGTGAAGCGAGTGATGGTAAGATAGATTATATCATATAACCAATTAAAAAGACATGTTAGTTAACCTTATTCACACCGCGGCACGCGCGCTGCCGGTGGTCGCTATCGGTGCGGCCATGAGCGCCTCGGCCGCCATCAATGGCAAGCAGGACTTTTCCAAGTATCCCACTTATAATGGCAACGACCTGGAGTTGACTGTCACTCCCGAGGGGGCCAACTTCCGCTTGTGGTCGCCAGAGGCTCAGGCCGCTCAGGTGCTGATTTATCCCACCGGACGCGGTTCCTTGGCAACCGACACCCTGGACATGACCAAGGCCGAGAGCGGCACTTGGCGCGCTACTTTGCCGGGTGATAACTACGGCAAGTTCTACACCTTCCGTATCAAATTTGACGGCGAGTGGTTGAAGGAAACCCCGGGAGTGTGGGCCAAGGCTGTGGGTGTCAACGGCGACCGTGCCGCCATCATCGACATGGCTACCACCAATCCCGAGGGTTGGGCCCAAGACCGTGGTCCCGAGGTGAAGGCTATCAACGACGTGGTTCTCTATGAGATGCACCACCGCGACTTCTCGGTGCATCCCTCCTCGGGTGTCGCCAACAAGGGTAAATTCCTCGCTCTTACCGAGCATGGCACCACCAATCCCGACGGGCTTGCCACTGGCATCGATCACCTTAAGGAACTGGGCGTAACCCACGTGCATATTCTCCCTTCCTACGACTACAACTCGGTGGACGAGACCAATCTCCCGGCCAACCAATACAACTGGGGCTATGATCCCTGGAACTATAACGCGCCAGAAGGTTCCTATTCCACCAATCCGAGCGACCCGGCCACGCGCATCCGCGAGATGAAGGAGATGGTGAAGGCACTTCACGACGCTGGTATCGGAGTGGTGATGGACGTTGTTTACAACCACACGGCGCTTGGCGACGATTCCAACTTCTCCCTTACCGCTCCGGGTTATTACTATCGTCACCGCGAGGATGGCTCCTATAGCGACGCCTCGGGATGCGGCAACGAAACCGCCAGCGACCGCCAACAGATGCGCGACTATATCATCAACTCGGTGAAATACTGGGCCGACGAGTACCACATCGACGGCTTCCGTTTCGACTTGATGGCAATCCACGACACCGAGACGATGACCGACGTTGCCAAAGCGTTGAAGGAGATCAACCCCTCGATCTTCGTGTACGGCGAGGGTTGGACGGCAGGCGATTCGCCTCTGCCTGTTGATCGTCGCGCATTGAAAGAGAACGTGTCGAAGATGGAGGGTATCGCTGTGTTTAGCGACGACATCCGCGACGCGGTGAAGGGTCATTACAGTGACGCCGCCGACCGGGGTTTCGCCACGGGCAAGCCCGGCAACGAGGAGACGGTAAAGATTGGTATTGTGGGCGCTACCGCTCATCCCCAGGTGGATTACACCAAGGGCAACAATTCCAAATTCGCCTACGCCACCTCTCCCTCGATGGTGATCAACTACGTATCCTGTCACGACGACTTGATGCTCACCGACAAGCTGGCCAAGTCGATGCCTGGTTCAACTGAGGCCGACCGTCAACGCGCCGCACGTCTTGCCCAGACGATTGTATTCACCTCGCAGGGCACACCGTTCATGTGGTGTGGCGAAGAGATTTTCCGCGACAAGAAGGGCGTACACAACTCCTACAAGAGCCCGGACGACATCAACGCTATCGACTGGACGCTCAAAACCAAGAACCACGACCAATTCCAGTATTATCAGGAGCTTATCAAGCTGCGCAAGGCTCATCCCGCATTCCGCATGACCACGGCTGAGGATATCGCCAAAAACCTGAAATTTGACACCGTTACCGAACCTAACCTCATCTCCTATTCCCTGCTCAACAACGCCAACGGCGACCAGTGGAAAGAGATTAAGGTGATCTTCAACGGCTCGGACGAGGCACGCCAGGTGAAAGTGGCCAAGGGCAACTGGATCGTGATCGCCGAGGATGGCAAGATTAATGCCGAGGGCCTTGGTACCACCAAGGGGGGCAAGCTTACCGTGGCCCCCGTCTCGGCTCTCATCCTCGCCCGCGAGAAATAACCTCCTCAACCCCGCGGGTCACCGCGGGGTGAATAAAAAATCCTATTATTAACCATTTCCTTTCAATTCAGCCATGCCTCGCCCTTCCTCTCCTTTCGGCAATCGCCCTTCTGTGCATCAGCAATTGCGAAGGGCGAAATGGCAGGATTACAACGCCCCCGGAATTTATCTCATCACCTTGGTTAGTAGATTTGTGACCACAATATGGGAATATCGCGTGAAATTTGTATCTTTGGCGAAAATTTATCACCATGGCAAAACGAAAAGACTTTCCGCCGCTTGATGAAGCGGATGCTCAGCTATTTTTCGATCTCCTCAGGGCTTCTCTCGAGGAGGATCCCTATATCAATCCACACCATCAGAAGCGGAAATCGGCAAGGGTTGCCAAATCCAAGGTGAAACCTCGGGTTTTAACCCTGAAGATCGCTCTCGACAATGTGTCCAAACCACCTGTATGGCGCCGCGTTAAAGTGTCGTCGATGTGGAATTTCGTTGACTTGCACGAAATCATACAGCGGGCCTTCGGTTGGATGGATGAGCATCTCGCCCATTTCGGCAACGATGCCTATGGCGATCCATACGACATGATTGAGGTGACGCTCGACAAGAGTGACGACTGCGAGGGGCAAGACGGCTCTGAGATACTTATCGGTCAGGCGCTAAACAAGGTTGGCCAGAAATTCAAGTACGTTTACGATTTCGGCGACGATTGGATTCACACTTTAACCGTTGAGGAAATCGAGGATGGAGACATTGTGCACGCTGAGCTGGTGAAAGGCTCTGGGATGTGCCCTCCGGAGGATTGCGGCGGTCCTTGGGGATGGAAGGAGTTGCGGGATAGCGCGCTCAATGCCGATCTCAATGATGAGGATCTGATGGAACGCCTTGAATGGTGTGAACTTCTCGACGATGAGGGAAAGCCATTGACCAATTTCAAGGATTTCGACATTGACTTCCATCGGGAAATGCTCGCCGACCTTCCTCGCAAAGGTTGACACTTTTTATTGGCGAATAATGATCGGATTACTACAAAACTTTACCTGTAGGGTCAAGTAATTAGGCGATGAGCCAATGGGTGATGTTGCGCTTTTCCGAGGAGAAGGCAACGCCGATTTTGTATACCTCGCGGCCGTCGGCGCTCCAGGGTAGGGGATATCCTTTCTCGTCGATCTGGGCAAGAGCCTCCTCGGCGGTGCCGTCGAGCTTGAATTCGAAGATGTAAACGCGCTTGGGTGTCTGGCACAGCATGTCGATGCGGCCGCCGCTCACTGCGCGCTCGCTCTGAGTGGAGATGCCTGCCATCATGAAGAAAAGATGCACGAGCCGATGGTAGGTCTTCTCCTTGTCCTCGTTGTCCCACAGGTGGTAGGGGATGCTGCCAAAGAGGGTTTGGAGCGCCTTCATCACTGCCTCTATGTCGTTGCGGGCAAAGAATTTCTTGACTTTCTCCAAGAGAAGGCCCATATCTGCCTCGTCAACGTCCATGAAAGCGGGAACGAGGTAGGACAAGAGAGCCTGCTTCACCTCGGCATTGGGGAACCTGAGTGTGTAAATAGGATCATCGGCATCCTTGATGGTGAGATAACCGGTCTGATAAAACAAAGGCACGGGATTGCGGGAATTGTAGATGTCGCCCAATTGGATTGCTGGCACCTCCTTACCGTCAAGGTCCGCGAGATTGTAATGGCTATCTTTCAGGAAATCCACAAGTATTTTCGATGTGCCGGACATCGCCCAATAGTTGCTCAGCTGAAGCTCGTCCAAGCAGTTGACTATACTAAATGGATTGTAAACCAGTTCAGCGGCCTCAGTGAACCTATATCCGTCGTATTGCTGACGTAGTGTTTCAATCGCCTCTTCGTGGGATTGCCCACGTTTTACCGCCAAAGCATCTATGTAGGGATCGAAATTATCAGTAAGATCATTTTGGGTAAAGCCGCAGATGGTGGCATATCGCTTGTCGAGAGATATGTCCTTGAGGTTGTTGAGACCCGAAAAGATGGTGACATGGCGGAAACGGGCAACGCCCGTGATAAATGTGAATCGAAGCAAGTGTCCCCTGCCTTTGATTTGGGTAAAGAATGGGCGTAGAATGGTAGTATTCTTTTCAAGCTGATCTTCATCACGAAGCACATCAACCAAGCCCTTGTCATACTCATCAATAAGCACCACCACTTCTTGGCCTGTGGTCTTATATAACTGTTCAATAAGATTTCCGAACATCAGTTCGGAGCTTATACATCCTGTTGCGGGGTTAAGGTTATGACGTTCAAACTCCTCTTCAAGTAGTCGACGCAAACCATTTTCCAGTTTGTCTTCTGTATCAGCGGCTATAAGCGACAGGTCAAGACGTATCACGGGATATTCCGTCCAATCTTTCTCCAAATCCATAATAGCCAATCCCTCGAACAATTCCTTGCGACCCTCGAAATAGGCCTGCATGGTGTCCAAGAGGAGGCTTTTGCCGAAACGGCGGGGACGCGACAAGAAATAGGCGTAGCGATATTGTGCCAGCTCATAAATCAAGGCCGTTTTGTCGACATAAGTATAACCTTCCCGACGGATTATCTGGAAACTTTGGATGCCGATGGGTAATTTTTGGCGCATGGGAGTTGTCATATCTTTTTCAGCGTTAGATACCGCAAAGATACAAATTTCCCCTTTTAACATCAACCCCCAGGCAAAATTTATGATAGATGTATCTTGTGATCAGCGGATTGTCGGAGCGCACTACCAGTTTGTCGCCCTTGAGCAGGTAGAGCGTCCCGTCGCCTTTGAAGACCAAATAAATATGTCAAGGGTGATGTGGATTTGATGGGGTGGGGTGGAAGGTTTGAGGGAATTTGTTGCGGGGGAACGAGGGAAAGAGGGGGATGGGGAGAGTAACTTTGGGGAAAACTTTTTCAGCCATGAAGCATATTGTGAATTCAATAAAAAAGTAGCCTGAAGTTCTTGGTCAGATGAAACTAAAGTACTACCTTTGTACTCACAAACCACGGATAAAAAGACGTTTTGAAGCTCGTCGTGTACGACGCTTCACAAGGTGAAGAATCCTCATCGGAGGGTCCAAAAAGGAATATGGGCTGGATAAGATGACTGGGTAAAACCAATCATTTTATCCGGTTTAAATTTTATCGGATATGCAAAGAGACGCGATTGATTTTGGACATGACCGGGTTTCAACCCTTTTCCGACGGATGTTTATCCCCACGTTGCTGGGGATGCTGTCGATCTGCGCTGTCACGATGGTTGACGGCATTTTCGTGGGCCGGGGAGTTGGCTCTGAGGGGATTGCCGCGGTCAATCTCTGCATCCCCTTACTGATGGTATTCACGGGAATAGGATTGATGCTGGGTGTCGGCAGTTCGGTGGTGGCCTCAATCCATCTCGGTGCTAAAAACGTGAAAGCGGCGAGAATCAACATCACCCAAGCCCTGGCGGTGTCCACGCTGCTCACCCTCGCGGTTGGTGCGATAATTTATCTTTTCCCCTCCATAACTGCCAAGATGTTAGGGGCTTCCGACACGTTGGCGCCTTTGACGATTTCCTATCTTTTCGGATTCATTCCGGGGCTTGTGCTACAGATGTGGGACAGCATCGGCATGTTCGCCTTGCGGCTTGACGGTTCGCCGAAGTTGGCGATGTGGGTCAACGTTATCGGCGCATTGGTCAACGTCGTGCTCGACTGGTGGTTTATCTTCCCTCTGGAAATGGGTGTTTTCGGAGCCGCGTTGGCAACAACATTGTCGATGGCCATCGGCTCGACTATCGTGGTTGTTTATCTCGGAGGCTACGCAAGGCAGCTGCGGTTTTACCGACTGAAAATGAGCGTCAAAAGCCTAATGCTTACCCTGCGCAACATCGGCTACCAGTGTAAAATCGGATTCTCGGCCCTGCTTGGAGAGGCCACATTGGCCGTGTTCATGTTCATGGGCAACATGATGTTTATGCGCTACCTTGGCGACGAGGGCGTGGGGGCCTTCGGCATCGCTTGCTATTACTGCCCGTTTATCTTCATGATCGGCAACGCCATCGCTCAGTCGGCGCAACCCATCATCAGTTATAACATCACCGACTCGCATACCCGGGCCGTGAAAGCCCAGCATTACGCCATGTTCACGGCTCTTGGCTTAGGAATAGCTGTGACCTTGGCTTTCGTGTTCCTGCCGTCGGGGATGGTCGCGCTGTTCCTGCCTCTGGAGGATGCGGCGGCTAAAATTGCCGTCGAGGGATTTCCGTGGTTTGCCATCGGTGTGGCCGCTTTTATTCTCAATCTTGCGGCAATAGGATGGTATCAGAGCGTTGAGCGTCCGTGGCCCGCGACGATTTTCGCGCTCTTGCGAGGTGTCGTTTTCTTGGTGCCGTCGTATCTGATTTTACCCGAATTGTTAGGCACAACAGGCATTTGGCTGGCCATGCCCGCGTCGGAATGGGCGACACTAATGATGATATTCGCCTTTTTCTGCTGGAAGAAACGACTTGCGTCAAACCAACTGGCCACTCAACGTTGAGTCTCACGCATGGAAAATTGCTGGGCTATGCTCTTTCGGTACTCGCTCGGGGTCGTGCCGGTGTGGCGCTTGAAGAATCGAACGAAGTGCTTGGGATCCTCTGAGCCTTACCTGTTCACCACCACGATGCCGCAGATGCAGGAACCGCATCACGACCCTGTGCCTTCTTCCACGACCACGCGGCGAGAGAAGCTGTCGTATGCAAGTGACACCAGCCCTGTAAGGGCCAGTGTCACTGCGATTGCCATATTTCGTCGGTTCATGTCAAATTTCATTTGCCGACATTTCCGGAGCAAGTTATTATCTATGTTTATGGTGCTTCCGCTATATTCGCAGCCAAGCATGACGTCTGCGATGATGTTGCCCACTCCAATCCATCCTTCTTTTTGGGTGAACTCGTCCAGAGACTCTTCGTCATAGTTCTCAAGTGCATAGGGAGCCTCCAGGGTTAAACAGGCTCTTATTATTGGCTTATGATAATGTGATTGCTACAAAAATTTATCTACTTGGTCAAGTAATTATGCGATTATCCAGCGGGTGATGTTGCGCTTTTCCGAGGAGAAGGCGACGCCGATTTTGTATACCTCGCGGCCGTCGGCGCTCCAGGGTAGGGGATAGCCTTTCTCGTCGATTTGGGCGAGGGCTTCCTCGGCGGTGCCGTCAAGCTTGAATTCGAAGATGTAAACGCGCTTGGGCGTTTGGCACAGCATGTCGATGCGTCCGCCGCTCACGGCGCGCTCGCTCTGCGTGGAGATGCCTGCCATCATGAAGAAAAGGTGCACGAGCCGATGGTAGGTCTTCTCCTTGTCCTCGTTGTCCCACAGGTGGTAGGGGATGCTGCCAAGGAGGGTTTGGAGCGCCTTCATCACTGCCTCAATGTCGTTGCGGGCAAAGAATTTCTTGACTTTCTCCAAAAGAAGGCCAATATTTGACTCCTTTATGTCCATGAAGGCGGGCACCAGATAAGTCAAAAGAGCCTGTTTCACCTCGGCGTTGGGGAAACCGAGAGTATAGATAGGATCATCGGCTTCCATGATGGTCAAATATCCAGTCTGATAGAAAAGTGGCACCGGGTCCTCAGAGTTATATATGTCACCCAGTTGAAGGGCGGAGGCCTCCACTCCATCAAGGTCGGCGAGCGTGTAGTTGTTGTCCTTCAGGAAATCAACCAGGATTTTTGATGTGCCCGACATCGCCCAGAAGTTACTGAGCTGTAGTTTGTCCAAACAGTTGACAATGCTGAATGGGTTATACACCAATTCGGGACGCTCAGTGAACCTGTATCCGTCATATTGTTGTCGGAGTATATCAATCGCCTCTTCGTGGCTTTTGCCTAATTTCTCAGCCAAAGCGTCGATTTGCGGGCTAAAATTGTCGACCAACTCTTGTTGTGTGAATCCGCAGATGTTGGCGTATCGAGGATCAAGCGAAATATCGTTGAGGTTGTTAAGCCCTGAGAAGATGGTGACGTGGCGGAATCGGGCCACGCCGGTGATGAATGTAAAGTGGATACAATCGCCAAGTGCTTTGATTTGCGTGAAGAATGGGCGTAACACCGCAGTGTTGCGTTCCAGTTGCGCCTCATCGCGCAACACGTCCACCAATCCCTTATCGTATTCGTCAATCAACACGACTACTCCCTTCTCTGTCCTTTCGTTAAGCTGCTTTATTAAGCCGCCGAACAAAAGAGCGGAATCGGTGCATGAAGCAGGTGGTGTAATATTTTGACGCCGATATTCTTCTTGGACCAGATATTGAAGGCCGTTTTCCAATTTGTCCTCGTTTACCGCCGAGATTCGCGAAAGGTCGAGACGTATCACGGGATATACCGTCCAGTCTTTTTCGAGATTCATGATGGCCAATCCCTCGAACAATTCCTTGCGGCCCTCGAAATAGGCTTGCATGGTATTGAGCAACAGGCTTTTGCCGAAGCGGCGTGGCCGCGACAGGAAATAGGCATAAGGGCTTTGGGCCAGATCATAGATCAGGGCCGTTTTATCAACATAAGTCATGTCGTAGCGACGTATTGTCGCAAAGCTCTGGATGCCGATGGGCATTTTTTGGCGAATGGGAGGCGTCATGGCGGTAAAAGTTTGGATACGGCAAAGATACAAAATTCAGTTGTTATCATCAACCCCAATCTTTAAAGGAGGCTAAACTTCACATAGGCACGCGCTTTTACGGAGCCTTAGTCGTAACCGAAGTATTTGGGCCACAGTTCTTGGAGTCGCATGGCGATATTATATGCCAAGACGGGAGGAACAGCGTTTCCGATAACTTTATAAGCCCCCGAAGTGCTCACCGCGTATTTTCGCCGATTGCCATCATTTCGCCTGACAAATTCATAATCAGGGGGAAATGTCTGGATAAGGGCGCATTCGCGTGGAGAAAGGCGTCTCTCGGGCAGATTCTCCGTGCCACATCCTCCGTGCTCGGGGGAGAGCCGGCGAAACTCGATATTCCCGTGGTGCTCGGAGCGGATCGTTGGTCCGATAGCGTTCAAGGAAATTTCTTTTTGGCCCTGACAATGAGTGCCCATGAATTTGGCTTTGGAGTAATAACGATGGGACAGGTCGTCGGAATCGGCTGGCTCGGGCAAGTGGGCGAAGATATCCCCGCATACGACGGTAGGCATCAATCCCGCTTGCTTGTTGTGATAGTCGTGAGTGGGAGTGGGGTAAGGATCGTATTCCGCGGGGATAGTTTCGCATGTTAATGCTGCCAATGCCTCTTGTGTCAAGGCATTCTTGCGTATCCCTATGAAAATCACTCTTTCACGGGATTCAGGCACGCCATAGTTGGCGGCATGCAATACCCGGGGAGTCAACACTATATACCCGTCTTTCCCGGCCAATGCGAAATCCTTTTGGATAATAGTCTTTACATCTCCCAGATTCACCAGCCCCTTAACATTTTCAGCGACGAAGATTTTAGGCTGGGTAATCTCGATCACTTCTTTCATCCAGCAATACAACTTGCCGCGGGTTTCCTCGGTGGGCAGGTCTTCACTACGCAAATGGCCTGTGTGATCCTTGTGGGAATCAAAGCCCAAACGTTTACCGGCCACGCTGAAATCTTGACATGGGAATCCACCAGTCACAATATCTATATCTTGAGGGAAGATATTTTCTCCAGCTTTATGCTTTTTCACGAAATCGACAATGCTTCCAAAGTGATACACCTCTTCACGATGTCCACGAGGGGTCATATAGGAGAGCCATGCCTTACGGGCTTCTTCCAAAATGTCGTTGGCAAACACCGTTACGAAACGGGTGTTTTTAACCCTAACCCAATCTTTGCCCTCCGGTTGGTCAACCCATCCTTTTTTGGCATCAATGGATTTGCGATGGGCAAGAAATCCCCCCTCAAAGCCGATATCCATTCCTCCGCACCCCGAGAAAAGAGACAAAAGTTTAAGATCCTTTTTATGTTGTCTTGCCATTGGTTGCTTATTTTCTGCAAAGTTAATATTTTTTCATCCATTGCACCCCTTTTCCAAAAACAAAGATTGTTGTTCTTCGTATTTTTGGTGGTCAAATTGAACATTCAGTAGTTGCAGCACCGTCTAAACACGAAAGATTTGTCTTATTCTCGAGTATTTTCAAAAAAATTGCATTTCAGGCTCTAAACGCTTGAATTTTAACCAAAATAGCGCCAAAATCCCTTTCATATATTGAAAACATTTTGTACCTTTGAAAGCAAATAAATTTCTTAAAAAATGATGATTGACCAACCATCTAACGCAGTGCTTGCCACCGCCCAATTGGGCGGTGACAAGCACTCAATCAGAGAAACCTTGTATAAAATTATTTCAGATACCAGTAGAACGAAGTCTCAATGGACCGATCTGTTAGTCCACTTTGAAAAGTTGAGAACAATCGAGTCCTTATTCTATTACATAGAGAATCCTGAATCGATTTATTTCATACCAGATTATAATGACGCCCTTGCTGGCGATTACCCCAAGGATTTCAAGTGGACGGGCTGACATCCGCATTGCCGTTGCCACGCCACCAGCATCCTCAAGACCGACGAGGAATTAGAGGTCGACGCCCAACGATTGGAACAGGGACTCAACCCTCTTGATGCTTCGGAGAACGCAGTCACTGAGCTGCCCCAATCATATGACCAATGGCATGAGGACAACGCGGAGAATATCTCCCGTGCGGAAACAAGAGGCACAATGCCTTACTTCTTGCAAGACAATGATAGTCGAGAATACCATCAGTATCTCGATGTGAAAAAATCGGTCGCTCTCGTAAAATCTTGGAAACAATATGATGCCCTATGCCAGTGCGATGATTGGAATAAAGAATATTTTGATGGGGCTACGGGAGGGTATGTGGCCACCCATTCGCGTCACCAATTTTCCAAAGTCACGCCAACAAATCCCACCCCTGGGCTGCCCAACCCATACATGAGCGGAGGCGAGGCCGAGCTGAATCTTGCCAAGTCGTTGGCCAAACAAGGTAAAGATGTAAGGCTGTTGCCCGAGAACGGCGTGGGGGTTGGAAAACCCGACATGGCGTTTGACGGTATGACGTGGGACTCCAAATACATCCCAGTCGCAAATGATGATTCAATACGAAAAGCCTTTAAGGACGCAAGAAAGGCAGACAATGTTATATTTTACTCTAAAGAGATTGGTCGTATTAATGACGTTCAGCGCGCTATTAAAAGGGAGATAGGTAGATTTATGGCTGAAGGCCGTCAGACCACTGGGCTACCAAATGTGTATTATGCAACAGACGAAGGTATTATTATGCTTTGGGGTAACAATAAGTAAGGAGGATTCCTCCTCCTTAGCGTATTCGTGTGTCCACCCCCTCGCCAGGCTGGTGCAGAAATGTGGAGAGCTAAGCCCACTCATCCCGCACCGCAAAGATAGCGATTATTTCGCAACGCGCAAAAATATTTGCTCTACCATTTGAAAAACAAGATGTAGCTCCAGCCGATGATTGTGATGGCGAACGACACAACCGCGATGAGGAACGGCCAATCAATCGGATTGCGCAGACGCGGATTCTCCATCCAATACATTATCCCTCGGACGGAAAGGCACGCCCCTACTACGTCTCTCTCCACATCAAATGCGTTCGTCACCAATCCTTTCTCGTCAAGGGTGGTCATCGCCCATTGGAGTTCGTCGGGAACATCCTCATGGAGGCTCGTCACGTCTTGTGCCAGCCAGCGCATAGCGCGTTTCTCGTCTTTCGATAGCTTTATCCGTTTCATATGCGGGAATTTAACCAAATTAATTTGCGCTCAATGGGTGTAAATTCAATATTTGGCTGCGGGTGTCGACGCGGGGGCGGGTCGACTTCCATTCTCTTGATGGGGGAGATGGGGCTGTAGGGCCGGCACGGCCCGACTTTCTGCCTGACCTGGGGTGGTGAACGATGGCCCCACGGGGGTTATTTTTTCCAGAAGGTGGAGGTGAAGAGGATGAGGACGGTGAAGATTTCGAGACGGCCGACGAGCATGAGGAACGACAGGATCCATTTGCCGGCCGCGGGGATGATCTCGTAGGAGGAGCCGTAGCCGGTGACGCCGGCGCCGAGACCCGTGTTGCTGATGGCCGAGAAGGAGGAGAAGAAGGAGTCGACCAGCGGGATGTTCAACGCGGTGAGGGCGACTCCACCGGCCATGATGAGGATGACGTAGAAGCAAAGGAAGGCCACCACCTTGGCTACCAGCTCGGTGGGCATCACTTTGCCGCCGACGCGCACGGCGTAAACCTGGCGGGGATGAACGCATTTGCGCAGCTCGTTCTTGACGTATTTCTGGAGGAAGATCAGTCGGTCGATTTTTGCGCCGCCGCTCGTGGATCCGGCGCACGCTCCGAAGAACATCATGGCGAAGACCAGCGAAAGGACGAAGGCTCCCCAGCTCTCGAAGTTGGAGACGGTATAGCCCGTGGAAGTCATTGTGGAGACGATTTGGAACAGGGGGGCGATAGTGACGTCTTGCCAAGAGTGGGCTTGGCCGTTGACGATGATTGTGATTACGAAAAGCACCATCATCACGGCGATGATGCCGACGTAGGTGCGCAGGACGTCGTTGGACCACGCCGAGCGGATTTTGCCGGAGGCGGCTTTCACTAAGAGGGCGAAGTTGACGCCACCGAGGAACATAAACACTGTCACCACTACGTCGATGTAGACCGAGGAGAATGCGGCGATGGAGTCGTTTTCGGTGGAGAAACCGCCGGTGGATATTGTGGAGAAACCGTGGCACACGGCCTCGAACATGTTCATTGGGCCGAGCCAAAGCAGGGCAATAAGCATGACGGTGAGCGTGATGTAGAGTTGCCATAGGCTCATGGCGGTTTGGCTCACGCGCGGGCGTAGTTTCTCGCGGGTGATGCCGGTAACCTCGGCGTTGAACATGGCCATGCCGCCCGAGGAGTTGAGCATGGGCAAGACGGCGACGGTGAAGAGGATGATACCCATGCCGCCGATCCACTGCATGAGGCACCGCCACATGATTATTCCGTGGCTGAGGTGGGTCATGTCCTGAAGGATGGAGGCACCGGTGGTGGTGAAGCCCGACATTGCCTCAAAGAATGCGTCGCTGAGTGTCATGGGGGTGTGGCAGCGCATGAAGGGGATCATGCCGAAAGCCGAGAATATTACCCAGACAAGAGCGGTGAGGAGGAAACCCTCGCGCTTGCCCATGTCGTGGCGACGTGGGTGTATCCCAAAGGTCATCAGGGCACCCGCGCCCACGGTGATGATGATGGACAGGAGGAATGCCTCGTAGTCGTTTTCCCCGTAAATCAGGCAGGTGATGAATGGCACGAGCATGAAGGCGGCTTCGATCATGAGCAGCCAGCCCACGACGCGCATCAGCATCGGCAGATTTATGGTGGTTTTTTTGAACACTTTTTAGTTGAATAGTTTTTCTATTTTGGAGAGGGCCCCGCTTAGGCAGAACACCATCACGTGGTCGCCGGGCTGGATGAGAGTGTTGCCCTCGACGAGCATTCCATGGCCGTTGCGAATGAGTCCGGCGATGGTCATGTCGCGTGAGAGGTTGAGGTCTTTTACCGGGGCTCGGGTGATCTTGCTGTGGGGCTTGACCTCGATTTCGGCGACCTCGGCGTCGGCCAAGGCTAGGCACTTCGACGAGTCGGTGTCGGCGTCGAGCAGCAGTTGGAATATCTTGGAGGAGGCAAGCAGTTTTTTGTTGATGATAGTGCCGATGTTAAGTCCCTCGGCTTCGGAGATGAATTGGATGTTTTCGACCTCGGCGATAGTTTTGTGGACACCCATTTCCTTGGCAGATAGGCCGGCGAGGATGTTGGTTTCGCTTTGGTCGGTGAGGGCGACGAAGGCGTCCATGTCGCGAATACCTTCGTCGGAGAGCACCTCGTTGTCGCGGGCGTCGCCGAGGATGATTTCGGCGTTGGGGCATAGCTCGGCGAGCCATCGGCAACGATCGGGGTTTTGCTCGATGATTTTGATTCGGAACTCGTCGCCTGCCAGGGCGCAGAGCCTGACGGCGATGCGGCTGCCTCCCATTACCATCACTCGACGCACGCGCTTGTCGACCTTTCCGCATATCTCGCGCAGGGCCTCCACGTGGTCGCGTGTGGTGGTAAAGTATACGATATCGCCCGGCTCGATGCGGTCGAAGCCGCGGGGGATGATGGTCTCATGGCGGCGCTTGATTGCCGACACGTGTATCGCGGCTTGGATAGCCAGGTCCTTGAGCATTTGCCCCACGATCTTGGCACCTTCTCTAACCTTTACACCCACCAAAATGATTTCGCCGTCGTGTAGCTCGAGCCAGTGCCTTACCCATGAGCGACGCAGGGATGTGACAATCTCCTCGGCGGCAAGCAACTCGGGATAAATCAAGTAGTTAACGCCAATGCGGGTGAAGAAGCCGCGGTGTTCCTCTTTTAGGAACTCGTAGCGGTCGATGCGGGCGACGGTTTTGTGGGCGCCGAGGCTTTTGGCCATGGCGCAGGAGGTGACGTTCTCGGTTTCGTAGGGGGTAACGGCGATGAAGAGGTCGCATTGCTCGACGCGAGCTTGTTTCAAGGCTGCGAACGACGTGGGCTGGCCTGTGACGGTCATCAGGTTGTAGTTGCTGTCGAGCGGCGCGAGCTTCTGCTCGTCGGCGTCGACCAGTGTAATGTCCTGATCCTCTTTGGAAAGGAGTTTGGCCAAGTGGCTGCCCACCTCTCCGGCTCCTACAATCACGATTTTCATGACTTATTGGCTTTTATGATTGCTTGGGCGATGCTGTCGGAATCCATGCCACACAGCTTTTTCAATTGGGCGACGGTGCCGTGAGTAACGAAGTTGTCGGGAATCCCAATGGTGGTAACGGGGTTGGAGTAGCCGTTGGCTTGGAGCCATTCCATAACGGCCGAGCCGAAACCGCCAGTGACGGCTCCGTCCTCGACGGTGACAATAGGCTTGCCCGTTTTGGCGATTTCCGTGAGCATTTCCTCGTCGAGTGGCTTGACGAAAATAGCGTCGTAATGGGCTGTGCTCACTCCCTGCTCCTTGGCCTTTTCAATGGCCTGGACGGCTTCGTAAGCCATTGTACCAACGGAGATTACCATAACGTCGGTGCCTTCGGTGAGTTTCTCGCCTTTACCGATGGGGAGGGCGCGCATAGGCTGGAGCCAGTCGAGGTTGTGACCGGCTCCTCGGGGGTAACGGATGGCGAATGGCCCGTGGTTGTCGGCTTGGGCAGTGTACATTAGGTTGCGCAGGGTCACCTCGTCGCGGGGAGCGGCCACAATCATGCCGGGGATGGAGCGCAGGTAGCACATGTCAAGCATACCGTGGTGGGTGACTCCATCCTCGCCCACGAGGCCCGCGCGGTCGATGCAGAATGTCACGGGAAGTCGCTGAATAGCAACGTCGTGGATGATGTGATCGTAGCCGCGCTGGAGGAAGGACGAGTAGATAGCGCAGAATGGACGGAGGCCGTCCTTGGCCATGCCTCCCGAGAAAGTGACGGCGTGCCCCTCGGAGATTCCCACGTCGAAAGTGCGCTCGGGCAGGGCCTCTTGCATCACGCTCACTGAGGTGCCGGAGGGCATGGCGGCTGTCACTGCCACGATTTTGGGGTTCTTGAGGGCCAATTCCACAAGGGTTTCACCGAAAACATCTTGATATTTAGGCGGTTGTGGGCCTTTTTCGCCTGAGATGCGGTTGCCCGTGGAGGGATCGAATTTGCCGGGGGCGTGCCACGAGGCCGGGTCGCGTTCGGCAGGGCCGTAGCCTTTGCCTTTGATTGTGCGGAAATGAAGGATGCGCGGTCCCTCCATGTCCTTGACGTCCTTGAGCACGCGCACGATGCGCTCCACGTCGTGTCCGTCAAATGGCCCTAAATATCTGATGTTCAATCCCTCGAAAAGGTTTTGCTCATGGGTGAGCATGGCCTTCAGGGAGTTGTTGAAACGCAGGATCACCCCTTTCTTTCGCTCGGAGATGAGGCGGAATTTCCGCAAGAATCGGTACACCTTGTAACGCAGGCGATTGTAGGCCTTGGAGGTGGTGATATGGGTGAGGTAATCGTTGAGGGCACCCACGTTGCGGTCGATCGACA
The DNA here is from genome assembly GCA_964562375.1 of uncultured Muribaculaceae bacterium. GTDB lineage: Bacteria > Bacteroidota > Bacteroidia > Bacteroidales > Muribaculaceae > JAJPXC01. Next base: position 27,882 of record CAZLSW010000003.1, read on the forward strand.
TGTCGTTGTCGTTGAGGATGATCAGCAGGTTGTTGGGGGTGTTTGCCGCGTTGTTGATGCCTTCGAAGGCCAATCCGCCGCTGATTGAGGCGTCGCCGATGATTGCCACGACGTTGCGCCGTGGCTGGTCGTGGTTCAACTCCGAGGCGACGGCCATTCCGAGGGCCGCTGAGATGGAGTTGGAGGCGTGACCGGCGGTGAAAGTGTCATATTCGCTTTCAGCGGGGTTGGGGAAACCGCTGATACCGCCGTAGGTGCGTTGATGTGCAAACTGCTCGCGACGCCCGGTGAGGATTTTGTGGGCGTAGGCTTGGTGTCCGACGTCCCACACAAGACGGTCCCTTGGTGTGTCGAACACGTAATGGAGCGCCACCGTCAAGTCGACGGCGCCCATCGACGAGGCGAAATGTCCCGGATTGGACGACAACTGCTGGATGAGCTCCTTACGCAGCTCTCGGCACACCTGGGGTAGCTGCTCTACGGAGAGGTGTCGCAGGTCGTCGGGGGAGTTTATCGAGTCAAGGAGATTATTTTCTTCCTTTGCCATCGCGAATATATTTCTTATAAAGGGGCACAAAGATGACGATAGCCGAGGCCACGACGACGAAAAGTGTCCAGAAATTCCAGTCGCGGGTCTTCAACAGAATGTAGCACAATAGCAGCCACAACAGCAGCAGGCACACAAATTTCGCAATCAAGGCTCCTTTCATATCTTAAAGATGCTCAATAATTTAGCTAATCACGGGCTTTTTCGAGCCAATTAACTCGCAAATTTACAAAAATTTTCTTTATCATCACATTGCGATAACGTAACCAGCGTAGAAAAACGAGGGCGCACTGGGGGGTGCCACCCTCGGGAAAGGGGTTAACTTTAGCTAAAGTACGCAGCCTCTTTCGGCCACCGCGGCGAACCGCGGGGCACGGTGGCGTTTTTAGGAGGGGCGCCTACGGCGCGCTCTCCTCGCAGTGGAATCGCGGGGCACGGTGGCGTTTTTAGGAGGGGCGCCTACGGCGCGCTCTCCTCGCGGTGGAACCGCGAGGCACGGTGGCCCTTAGCTGGCGGATTTCGGTGGGGGGTAGCTTGTTTATGGAGGCAAAATTTCTTGAGGGATAGATTATCGGGGGTGGCGGAGGGTGATGAGGAGCTGGCGTAGGAGGCGCATCAGGGGGGCGGAGAGGATGATGAGGACGACGGAGACGATGACGAGGGCGACGCCGAGGATGGCTCCGGGGCTGAGGCGCTCGCCGAAGGCTAGGATGCCCACGGCCAAGGCGGTGACCGGCTCAAGTGCGCCGAGGATGGAGGTGGGGATCGAGCCGATGTCGAGGATGGCGACTGTCATGGTCAAGAGGGAGACGACCGTGGGGAAGATGGCCAATCCGGCTACATCGACCCATGCCTGGGTGCACGCTGGCACGGGCTGAAGGGAGAAAAGTCCGTCCAATTGCACAATGAACACCAGGATGCCGAATACCATTGAGTAGAAGGTGATTTTCAATGTGTTGAGGCGCCGCAGACAGCTTTTGTTGACCATCACCATGTATACTGCGTAGGAGATGGCCGAGAGGAGGACGACCACCACTCCCCACAGGTTGACGCTGCCGTCGCCCTCGCCGTGGCCGAGCATGACGATGCCTACGATAGCCAGGGCGATGGCCGAGATGGTGACGACCGAGACGCGCTCGCCGAACATCACAACCATCATGATGGTGACGAAAACGGGGTAAACGAAGAGGATTGTCGAGGCGATTCCCACATCCATCAAGTTGTAGCTCTCGAAGAGGAAGAGGGAAGAGAGGGCGAAAAGGATTCCGGCTACGAGAGCCACCGGTAGCTCTTTCCATGTGAGGCGGAAGTTGTGACCCTTGTAGAGCATCAGGGCTCCGAGGATGAGAGCGGCTACGAGGTAACGGTAGAACAAGACTGACGGGACCTCTATCCCCATTTGGGCGAGAGGTCGGGCGAATAGGGGGTTGAGGCCGTAAGTGACGGCTCCCAGCACGGCCATAACATATCCACGCGCGCGGTGATTCATCATTTATATAACAAAATGAGAGGGAGGAGGGTTGAGGGAAATGTAATGGGCCTGGCGGATTGCCAGGCCCGTAAATGTCGACCGGGGGGCCGGTCGACTTCCATTCTCTTGAGGGCAGGGACGCCAGATGATGGCCGTCCCAGGGCGACCCCCCTGGGGGGTTAGATTTCGGAGACGGCGGGGGTTTCCTGTACAGGCTCGTCGTCCTTGGGATCGTGCTCCTTGATTATAGTGACGCAGAGGGCACCGATAACGAGGGAGATGCCGGCGATTACCATCATCAGGTATTGGGGCGCGAGCGAGTCGGCGCTACCCAGAGCTGATAGGATCCAGCCGCCAGCCAATGCGCCGATAATCTGCGGGATGCAGATTGAGCAGTTGAACAGGCCGAGATATGCGCCGATGTTTCCACCCTTGAGGGAGTTGGTGAGGATGGTGAACGGCCAAGCGAGCATGGCGGCCCAAGCGCAGCCGATGAGGACGAACGACACGAACAACAGGTAGGGGTTGGTGAAGAAACCGGCCGAGATGAAGCCTCCGGCGCCGAGCAACAGGCTCAACGAGTAGGAGAATTTGCGGCTGCGGAAGCGGGGAAGGGCTACAGCCCAGAGCACTGAGCCGATGGCCTGGATGGCGAAAAGGATGCCTACCCAGTTGCCGGCTTCGTTGTACTCCTTGCTCTCGGTGTTGAGCACCACGTGGGTGGCGAATTCGGCCAATCGGGGGTGTTTCAGCTCTTTAACCTCGGCCTCGTCGATGAAGAGGGCGCCTGTGTGGGGGTCGTGTGTGACGATACCGGCCAGGGTGATGTTGATGGGTTTGTTGACCTTGTGTATAATGCTCAGGTGGTCAACCAAGGTGATTGATTGGGGTGCGTCTTGCGGGAGGCCACCGTTGATTGACAGTTTGGCGCCTTCGGTGGGGATGATTTCGCCGAAGCGGAAGTTGGCCACGCCGTTGGTGGATGTAATCAGGTCGTTGTTAACGACAGCCACGGGAGCGGCACCCTCGCGGAGGATCGAGAGGGAGTGAACAGGGATTACCTCGCCGGGTTGCTCGGGGCACTCGTAACCTGCGACAGTGGCTTTGCCGTTCTCCATGATAACGATGGTGTCGTTGTAGAGTATGTATTTCTTGGAGAATGTTTGGTCGCCGTCGGTGATGCCGTAGATAGATGTGGTTTCGGGGCAGTCGAATGCGTTTTTGGCGATTGTGCCGTTGGTGTAGGTCCACATGAAAAGGAATGCGAACCAGCAGAAGAACTGTACGAGGCCTACGGTCCAGAATGTTGTGGGGGCCTTGGCCAGGAGCTTGAATACGTTGGTTTTCTCCTTTTTGCCCTCGGCCTTTACCTCGCCGCCGCCGTTGTATTCGGCGTAGATGTGCGGGGGCCATTCCTTGATTTTGGCCAGGGAGTAAACGACGCACAGCAGCAGGATAGCGGCGCCGATATAGAATGAGTAGATTACGGTTTCGGGGATAACTCCCTCAGCGGCCGTGTTTTGGAATCCGATCCACGTCAAGATGAAGGGGAACACGTAGCCGACGATTGAGCCAGCGTTGCACAGGAAGCTCTGGATGGAGTAGGCGAGTCCCTTTTGCTTCTCGTTGACCATGTCGCCCACGAGCATCTTGAAGGGTTGCATAGCCATGTTGATCGAGGTGTCGAGCAACATCAAGGCGATCAAGCCGATAAGGATAGCCGAGGAAACTGCCAGACCGAAAGATCCGGCGTTGGGCAGCAGGCACATAACAATCACAGCCACAAGCGCGCCGATGATGAGGTAGGGGAGGCGACGACCGAAGCGGTTCCAGGTTTTGTCGCTCAGGGTACCCACGATCGGCTGCACGATCAGTCCCATCAACGGGGGGAGGATCCAGAAGTAGCTAAGGTCGTGGGGGTCGGCGCCCAGGGTTGCGAAGATACGCGAAACGTTGGCGCTTTGCAACGCGTAGGCGATCTGCACGCCGAAGAATCCGAAGCTCAGGTTCCAAAGCTTCCAGAATCCAAGATCAGGTTTAGTTTTCATGCGTCGTTTTGAGGTAAATTTTATGAATGTAAGTATGTGGTTTATTATCTCTCATGGTTATTGCTCGTTGTCCACTTGGCTGTAAAGCCAGGCGATTTCGTCGGCCCACAGGGAGTCGTCGGGGGTTTCGAGAATCAATGGTATTTCGTCGAATCGGTGGTCGCGCATCACGCGGGAGAAGAAGTCGCGGCCGAGGGCTCCTTGGCCAATCGAAGCGTGTCGGTCGACGCGGGAGCCGCATCCTTTTTTGCTGTCGTTGATGTGCATGGCCTTGAGGTAGGAGAGGCCGATCACGTCGTCAAATTCCTTCCATGTCTGCTCGTATCCTTCCTCGGTGGCTAGGTCGTAGCCGGCGGCGAGGGTGTGGCATGTGTCGACGCACACGCCGATTCGGTTTTTGTCTTCGACCATCTCGATTATGCGGGCTATGTGCTCGAATCGGTGGCCGAGGTTGGAGCCTTGTCCGGCTGTGGTTTCGATAACGGCCATGACGCCCGATGTGGCCTCTAGGGCTTGGTTGATTGATTCGGCGATGCGCTGCAGGCATAGGTCCTCGTCCATTATGTTGAGGTGGGAGCCTGGGTGGAAGTTGAGCATTTCCAGGCCAAGCTGCTCGCAACGGCGCATTTCGTCAAGGAAGGCCTCTCGGCTTTGGGCGAGCTTTTCCTCGTCGGGCGAGCCGAGGTTGATCAGGTAGCCGTCGTGTGGGAGGATATAAGCGGCCGAGAAGCCGTGCTGGGCGCAATTGGCTCGGAAATCGGCGATGTCGCTGTCGGTGAGGGGCTTGGAGGCCCAACGGTTGGGGCTGCGGGTGAACACGGCAAAGGCTTTGGCCCCGATTTCGGCTGCGCGAATCGGTGCTTGGGCGATACCTCCCGCTACTGAGACATGGGCTCCTATCCTTTTCAAGACACGTGTTAACTAAGATTCAACCCACAAAGTTAATAAAAATTTTTAAATGGGAGGAAATTTTTTCAAAGGATGAGGGATAAAGTAGAAAGGATGAAGGATGAAGGATGAAGGATGAAGGATGAAGGGGGATCCCGCGGGGCACGCGACCGCTATGGGAGGGGAAGGATAAAGGAGCGGGGCGGCATGGTGGAGGCCAAGCCGCCCCGCTGGGGCTGTGGTATCATTGTGTCGGGCCGGCACGGCCCGACTTCCTGCCTGATGCGGGCGAGGGCGCCCCGGGTTCCTTGATTGCTATTTTGCGGGCTCGGCGGGCTCGGGGGCGATGAGTTTGTAACCCTTGCCGTGGATGTTGATGATCTCGATCTGGGGGTCGTCCTTGAGGTGCTTGCGCAGCTTGGTGATGTAGACGTCCATTGATCGGGCGTTGAAGTAGTTGTCGTCGATCCAGATGGTCTTGAGGGCGAAGTTGCGCTCAAGGATCTCGTTGACGTGTGCGCAGAGGAGGCTGAGGAGCTCGCTCTCCTTGGTGGTGAGCTTGGTTACCTTGTCCTCGAACATGAGTACTTGCTTCTGGGTGTCGAAGGTGAACTTGCCGATCTTGTACATGGTGATCTCTTTGCCTTTCTTGCCCTTTACGCGACGCAGGATAGCCTCGATGCGGAACACGAGCTCCTCCATCGAGAAGGGTTTGGTGATATAGTCGTCGGCGCCGATTATGAAGCCCTCGAGGATGTCCTCTTTGAGCGACTTGGCGGTGAGGAAGATGATAGGCACCTCGGAGTTGACGGTGCGTATCTCTTGAGCGAGGGCGAAACCGTCCTTTTTGGGCATCATCACGTCGAGGACGCAGATGTCGTACTTGCCTTTTAGGAAGGCTTTGTAGCCGCTTTCGCCGTCGGCGAAGAGGTCGGCGTTGAAGCCTTTGGCCTGCAGGTATTCGCGCAGCAACATGCCAAGATTCTCATCATCTTCGCATAGTAGGATTCGCATACGTTCTTCCATAGTCGTTTAGTTTTTAGTTAGTGGTAATATGATTATAAATTTTGTTCCTATGCCGTAGTCGCTTTCCACCTTAATCTCGCCATGGAGCTCTTGCACCATTTTGTGGACGTAGGCAAGGCCGAGGCCGAAACCCTTGACGTCGTGACGGTTTCCGGTGGAAACGCGGTAGAATTTGTCGAATATTTTTTTGAGGTCGTCGCGACGGATGCCGATGCCGTTGTCGGCGACGGTTATCTCGAGGCGCTCGCCCGAGAGGTCGCGGGTGGATACCACCAGCTCCAATGGAACGTCGTCCTTGCGGTACTTGACGGCGTTGTCGAGGAGATTGAAGATGACGTTGGTGAAGTGCATCTCGTCGACGTTGACGATGGAGTCCATGGCGTCGAGACGAGCTTGGATGTGGCCGCCGTATCGCTCGACTTTGAGCTTGAACGTGTGGATGATGTTGGCGATGGCGGCGTTGGCGTCGACGTCGGTGAGTCGCAGGGTCGCTTTTTGCTTGTCGAACATCGACATCTGCAATACTTTCTCAACCTGGAAACGCAGGCGCTTGGTCTCGTCGTTGATCACCGTGGAGATGTGCTGCATCATCGCGGGGGATTTGCGTACCGAGTCGTCGTTCAGCATCTGGGCTGCGAGGGAAATTGACGATATAGGGGTCTTGAACTCGTGGGTCATGTTGTTGATGAAATCGTTCTTCATCTCGGTGAGCTTCTTTTGACGGAAGGCGATGATGATGGTTACCATGAAGATAATCAGCAACATGAGGGTGAAGACGAAGGTGGGGAGCATGAACTTGACCGACGAGAAGATGTAGGAGCTTTTGGATGGGAAGTAGACCTGAAGGAATACTTTTTTGCTGGATGGGTCGCCGGGGAATAGTGGCTGGATAAAGGTGTTTTGGTCGTCGCCTTGTGTGGCGATGAATCCGGGGGTGCGGTGTAGGGCGACGCGGGCCTTGTTGACGAGGGCGAACTCGAAGGGGAGGTTCAGTCCGTTGTTGGCGAGCTCCTGCTTGAGGTAACCTCGGACGACGGCGGTGTCGGCGCGTTCCTCGATAGGGCGGTTGCTGGCCTTGGAGAGGATGTTGAGGATCACGTCGTCGATCATTCCCTTTTGGTAGAGGTACTGGCCTTTGATCACCTCCTGCATTGACCGGGATTGCCCCAGGACGTTGCTTTGGTCGCTCTGGATGTTGGCGATTTTGTCGGCCTCGCCTTTGATGGTGATGTCGGCCTCAAGGGTGGGGGTGGTGAAGGTGTATTTTACGCCACCGAGATGGGGAGCTGAACCGTCGGCGTATTGGGAGTAGATGGATGATGATTCCACTTGGGCCATGTCCTCCTCCAGGAAGTGTTTAGTCTCCTCCTGTTCGAGCATTATGGCTGTTGCGTAGAGGCTTCGGCGGACGCCCTCGGAGAATTGGTCGTCGCGCATTTTCACCATATTGTTCATGTACATGATTTGCATCACGAGCAATCCCCCGAAAGTGAGGGCCATGAGGATGGTGAGAAGCCATATAGTGGATTTCTTCATTATATTCGTTAATGTCGAGGGCTGAAATTCAGCTTTTTAAGTTTTATTATGTTAACAAATAAGTCGCGGGATTGTTTTAACAATCTTGCGATTTGTGAAAATTGTGATTTAACAATTCGCCGCAAAATTAACACTTAAATGTGAAAAATGCAAATTTTTTTAGGGGCAATAAATGGGGGAGAGGGGCGTTTTTAGGATATGAAGCGTTTACAATTGATTTGCTTGTTGTTGGCAATGGCAGTGATGAGGGTGACGGCGCAGGTGTCGTACACCACTGAGTATTACGGCACGAGCGACTTTCACGATAAGGACGGCAACACGATAGGCAAGGGCGACCTGGCCAAGTGCATTTTGTCGTTCACGCAGCCTGTGGGGATGCATATGACTCATTACAATCGGCCTCAGTTGTGGATGTTGTCGGCTCGCGCGGTGTACGCGCAGATGGACAACGAGGGTGAGGCCGCGCGCTTGAATCCCGATAAATTGATCAATACGTCGGCCAACTTGACGTTTATGACCCCCGTGGGCGAGGAATACGACCTGATCGTGAGTGGGGGCGCTGGTATTTACGCCGAGACGTCACACGTGTCGGGGCATTCGATATTGTTCAATGGCGCGGGAGTGGTGACTAAACAGATTACGCCGTCGTTCAAGGTAGGGCTGGGCGTGATGTTGACCAATTCTTACGGAGATCCGGCGCTGATGCCAGCGATTGTGTTTGACTGGAAGATGACGGGAAAGTACACGGCGTCGGTGTCGATGTTGAACGGTATCAAGGCGCAGGGGTCGACCCAACTGTCGGAGAAATGGAAGTTGACGTTGACGGCGCTGGAGATGGATGCGCTTTCGGCAGTGATGAAGATGGACGGTACCCACAAGATTTATTCGTCGACGATATGGCGATCGTATCTGTCGCCGTCGTGGACTCCGATAAAGAATCTGGAGCTGTCGGCGTCGGTGGGTGTTGTTGAGACGCGTACTTGCCGTGTGTCCAACCGTTCGTTCGGGGCATTCTATAAGAATATTTTCAAGAGGGGGAATCGTTTTCGGCCGGCCTTGCGTTTCTCTCTTGGGGCTAGCTATACGTTGCCGATGCCGAAGCCGAAGGGTGGTTCTAGTCCTCAAAAATAAGGTCGCGGAGGATCGCGTCGGCGACGAGCCAGCGGCTTTCGGGGATTATGAGGGCCGTGGCGGGATTGGGGGAACCACCGCGGCAAACCGCGGGGCACGGTGGCTCGCTATTGGATGGATGCCGGAGGGGGCGCCCGCTCCCGGGATGGGCTGACGCGGGGCACGGTGGCTCGCTATTGGATTGAGGCCGAGGGGCGCACCCGCTCCCGGGATGGGCTGACGCGGGGCACGGTGGCTCGTTGTTGGATGGGGATTCTATCTCTTGGATGGAGCCAAGGGCCAGAAGTGGCTGGGCCTGCTTAATGAGCTTTTCGAGGGCTTGAGGGCCGAATAGAATTGAGAATTCTGAGAGGGAGAGGCCGGCGGATGTGCGCAGGCGGGTGATTATGACGTCGTTGATTCGGTTGACGAGGGTTTCCTCCTCGATTGAGCGGGGAAGGGTGTCTCGGGATAAGGATTCAACATATTTATTGATGGAAGGAGGATTGGACCAGCGGATATGGCCGTCGTAGCTATGGGCTGAGGCCCCAAGGCCGGTGTAGGGCGTGCCGTCCCAGTAGCTGGAGTTGTGGACGGCTTCGTGGCCAGGGAGGGCGAAGTTGGAAATCTCGTAGTGGTGGTAGCCGTGCTGGCTGGACAGGTGACAGAGCGCGTGGTACATTTCGGTGGCCAGTTGCTCGGAGGCTTCTTCCACTTTCCCTGTCATTAGTTGGGCATAAAGGCGGGTACCTGGCTCGTAGGAGAGGAGGTAAAAGGAGATGTGGGGAGGGCGCCATGAGAGCGCCTCGCTGAGGTCCTGGGTCCAAGTGTCAAGCGACTGACCAGGGAGTCCGTATATCAGGTCGATGCTGTATTCAATGCCCGATTGCTGTAGAAGGTGTACGGCTCGACGGGCGACGTCGGCTGAGTGTCGTCGGCCGATGGCTTTTAGCAGAGGGTCGCGGAGGGATTGCACGCCCATGCTGACGCGGTTGAACCCTAATCGTTTAATAGCGTGGAGCCACTCAGGGGTTACATCCTCAGGATTGGCCTCGATTGTGGCCTCTCTGATGGAGGGCATGTCAATGTTGAGGCCTTGGATAAGGCGTTGGAGTTGATCGGGGGGGAGAATAGAGGGGGTACCTCCCCCTATATATAATGTATAGGGTTGGAAAGGGCCGATGAGTCTCCACTCGGCGAGCAGCGCGTCGATATAAGGCCCGAAATCGAGGTGGACCGGGGTGGAGTAGAAGTCGCAGTAGGCGCATTTGCTATGACACCAGGGGATATGAATATATAACCCTGATTTTATCGGCGGCATAGGGCGGTGAATTTGCAGTATTTGCAGGAACTCTTGCGGTCGTCGAGGTCGGGGGCCTGGGTGAAGGGGATTTCGGGGTCGAAGAGCTCGGCGAGTTTTTTGCCCAATTCCTCTTTGTATCGGTCGAGGAATTTGCGGTAGTCGAGCACGGGGTCGTAAACTGATTTGTTGGACGTTGATCTCTCGGGGTTGTAGAAACCAATCGGAGCGTTGCTTTCGCCGAGACCTTTAGCGATGTCGCTGGTTTTGTAGAGGGTGGGGCGGATGGGCAACTTCTTGATAGCGGGGTCGGAGATTTCTTGGTCGTAAGCTAAAGCGTAGGCCATGAGCTGCATGGGCGCTTTCTTGGGGCGTTCCTCGGAGTTGTCGAAGAGTTGCGACCATTTGGCGTTGCGGTCGTCGGAGCCGGTTTTATAGTCGACTATACGCAGGTAGGTTCCTTGTACTTCCCTGGTGTCCTCTTTTTTGAGTCCGGTGATAGTGTCTTGGAGAGATGCGATATCGATACGGTCGATAGAGCCTGACATGTTGATAGTGATATCGGGGGTAATTTGGTATTGCCCCCGGAATTTGTGCTCGGCATCGATCAATCGGAATTCGCCCAGCTCGCGGTCGTGTCGCAGGAGTTTCTGGATTACCTCCACCATCATTTTGCCAAGGAGATAGTCCTCCCCCTCAAGGGGATTGGAGCACAAGTGCTCGGGGCGCCGGCGGTAGATGTCGTTGACAGCCTGGGTGACGAGTCGCTCGATGAGGGAAGGGTTGGCCAGGGCCCGGTCGATTTTCTCGGGGGTGACGGTGACAGGCTTGAACGGGCGCTTGTGCTCATCCTTTACGAAATGTGACTGCCGCACGTGCCGGGGGTCGTCCATCAATTGGTAGATATTTTCGGCGACGTCGTGGATGATAGTGCCGTAGGTTCCCTCGTCCATGTAGCCCAGGAGCTCGTCGTCGGGCATATAGTTTTCGATATAGCTAAGGTACCATTCCAGTGGGCAGGAGAGGTATTTACTGAGCGCCGACGGGGAGAAGTAGCGAGCCTTGTCACCCGGGGTGCGGAAAAGGTTGACCTGTTCCATAATCTTGGGTGTCTTTTCGATTGAAATAGGCGACACCTTGGGGGAGAAGAGCCGATAGCTTAGGTTGTGGAACTTGAGGTTCTTGGGATGGTAGACGTGGAGCAACTGGCTTACGTAGCGCGACACCTCGGCCGAGCGGATGCGGTCGGACATTGTGGAGTAGATCAGGGTTACTTTCTTGGGTCGCGCGATGAGGCGGTAGAAGTTGTAGGCGGTGATAGCCTCTTGGAATTCCATTGTGGCCATACCATAGCCGGCGCGGAGCGAATTGGGGATGAACGACGGGGAGAAGTGCTTACGAGGGAACGAGTTTTCGTTCATCGAGAGAATAATCAGGTGGTCGAAGTCGAGGCAGCGGGTTTCGAGCATGCCCATCACTTGCACCCCCTTGAGGGGCGTGCCCTCAAAGGGAATCTTCTCGGAAGCGACGAGTCGTTCGAGAAGACGGAATACGGTGTTTTGGTGGGAGATGGTAATTTTGTGGCGAAGTGTTAGAGTGTGTAGCTCCTCGACGCTGTTGATGTACCGCTTGATAAATGCGGCCTCGACGGGGTTGTCCTGGGGCTTTGCGAGCTTGTCCTGGAGCCAATAGAGGAGCCTGAGGATGTATTGGAACACTTGCTCGGCGTCCCCAAGGTCGGCTATAGGGCTAAACAGCTCGGTGAGCTGGTATTGCTGGGCGAGCTCTTGCGCGGGGATGTTGTAGAGACGGTTTTTGTGGATATAAGCAACGATTTCCGCGGCCTTGTCGTGCTCGAGTGAACGCATAAGGGGATGGGAAAGGACGGCGATGATGTCCTCGTAGTAGAAATTGGTCACGCCGTTGGCCATTCGGCGTGAGCGCAGGTGGAGCGACACGATGTTCTGGATGAGCGACGCGATGGGAGTGTAACGCAGGGAGAAGCCCATGGTGATGTTTATATCCTTCACCGTGTCGGGGATACTGTGTAGCAGGGGGATAAACATGTCCTCCTCGGGCAGGACTACGGCTGTGCGCAGGCCTTTTTCCTGATTGGGGACTTCGGGGTTGGCGATGAGGCTGGCGAGCGTTTCTCCGGCGACCTTGGCCATGCCCATAGTGCTGGGGACACCCACGACGTCGATGTCGGGGAAATCTGCTACTTTAGGCTCGGGGAGGTCGTAGATGGAGGGGAATTTCACGACCAGTTTTTTAAGGAAACGTGTAGCGTGGTTGGCCTCGTTGGCGAAAGCCGGGGAGGGGAGATCCCAGTAGAAATCGGCCAGGCCAAGGATGTGCATCCGTTCCATCACCATAATCTCGGATGTGGACAGTGCGTTGAATCCCACAAAAATATACCTCTTACAAGCGAAACGAGAGGCTTCCAGCTCTTTGAGTCGCTGCAAGGCGTCGCGGTACATCTTGCCGTCGTAGGTAAGGTGGTGGTCCTCAAGGTATTGGTGGAAAGCGTGGTATAAAGGGCCAAGTACTTCCCAAAGCTTCACGAAGGCTTGTTCTTGCTTGTGGGGGTTGTCCTCGGAAGGCTCGATGACGTGGCGCCAAAATTCGTCAACCACTTGCAGGTTGTCGCCGGTTTCCCAGTACTCGCGGATTACGTCGATTTGTTCCTGTGTGAGGAAGTTGGAAGCGATTTCGCGTAGATTTTTGACGTTGGTGAAAAGCTGGTCGGCGTCCACCAGGTAACGGTCGACGTCGCTAAAATCGCTTATGAGCACGTCTCCCCAATGCTGGAATCGGTCAAATTCCAGGGGCTCCATATCGGGACGCTCATCGAGGATCTTGCGATAGAGATTGTAAAGGATGAAGAGCAGCTCGATGCGGGAGGCGGGGTCGTCGTCGACCAGCGACATCATGAAATCGGTGATGGTGACGGTTTGGGGCTGAAGCATCGTGCGTGGAGCTAGCTCGCCCAGGTAATGGCTGAAGAACTTGGCGCTGCGCTTGTTGGGGAACACAAAGCAGAAGTCGACGAGCTCGGGGCCTTCCTTCTGTAGGTAAATTTGTGCTATTTGCTTAAGAAAAGGTTGCATCGAGGTAAATTCTTACAACATTAAATCTTTAAATTGTTGAATTTTAAAGCTTTAAAGCTTTAAAGCTTTAAGAGTTTTAGGCTTTGATCATGATGATAGTTTTGACGGCGAAGTCGAAGAACACGATTTTGGCGTTGGCGTTGCCGGCGATGTCGATAATGGCTTGGTCGATTTCGCGCTCGAGGGAGAGGACGTTGCGCTCGTTGATGAATCGGGCGAAGCGCTTGGAGAAATCGGCCTCGTTGGCGTTTAGGTAAGAGATTGTGGGTTGTTGGAGGTTGTAGATAAAGTTCTCGCGCACAAGGCGTTGGCAGTAAGCGAGGAACTGCATCGCACCCTCACGTCCGGCCGCGGCCACGTCTTGGCTCCATTTCTTCAAGCCGGCCACGTCGCGCTGGTAGGCCAGTCGCATCAGTTGCTTGAACCATTCCAGGTGCTCGCGGTCGCGCGCCGAGAGGGAGATTTGTCGCTCGGCCTCGATAAGGCTCCCCTCGGAGAGGTGGGCGATTGCTCGTGCTTGGGATGTCTCCACGCCGCGTTGATCCACGAGCCATTGGGTCACTTGGTCGTCGCTCAAGGGACGCAGGGCCAGTCGTTGACAACGAGAGTAGATCGTGGGCAGGATTTTTCCCGGGGCATTGCTCACAAGCAAAAAGATTGTGTCCTCGTAAGGTTCCTCGATTAGCTTCAGCAACTTGTTGGCACACTGCTCGTTCATCCTTTCCGGGAGCCACATGAGCACGATTTTGTAATCGGCTTCGTGGGATGTGAAGCTGAGCCGGCGGATCAGTTCTTGGCTTTCGTCGACGTAGATGACGGGTTGGCCGTCGGGTTTACCCAGGGCGACTTGCCAGCGGGAGAAATCCATGTAGGGATTTTGGGAGAGGAACTGGCGCCACTCGGCGCTGTAGTCGTCGCTAAGGGTCACCCCTCCCGAAGGGCGCTTCACCACTGGATAGGAGAAAAAAGTGTCGATATGGTTGAACGACTGGTGCTGTCGACAGGAAGGGCACTCGCCGCAGGAGTCGCCATCGTGACGGTTGCGGCAGTGGATATATTGCGCGGTGGCTCGTGCGAGGGCCATCTTGCCGATTCCGGGGCGACCCTCGATTAGAAGGGCGTGGGGGAAGCGGCCCGAGTCGACCATTTCGCGCAGGCGTTGTTTGGCGGTATCTTGTCCGGGGATGTCGGCGAATTTCATTCTCTGGGGAAAATGGCCTCGACCACGCGCAGCACGCTGGCGTTGGCGTTGTGGGTATAATAATGTATTGAGTTGAAGCCGTGGGCGATGAGGTCTTCGCTCTGTCGCTGGCACCACTCTACGCCCAACTCCTTAACCTCGGCGTCGCTGCGGCACTCCATCAGTCGCTTGGCAAGCTCCATGGGCATGTCGACCTTGAACACCTTGGGCAACAGGGTAATCTGGTTGAGGGTGGTCAACGGTTTCAGGGCGGGGATGATGGGCACGTTGATACCCATCGCGCGGCAGCGGTCGACATAGGAGTAGAATTTCTGGTTGTCGAAGAACATCTGCGTGGCGACGTAGCTTGCTCCGTTGTCGACCTTGCTTTTGAGCCACATCAGGTCCATCTCCATGTTGGGCGACTCCTCGTGTTTCTCGGGATATCCGGCCACGCCGTAGTTGAACGGTGCCTCGGGCTGCATGTCCATTTTAGTGCCGTCGATGAACAGGCCGCGGTTGAAGTCGTTGATCTGTTGCTGGAGGTCGATGGCGTGGGCATGTCCGTCGGGATTGGGGATGAAACGGTTTTCGTGTTTGGCTTTGTCGCCGCGGAGCACAAAAAGGTTGTTGATACCCAGGAATGACAGATCGATCAGGGCGTACTCGGTTTCGATTTTGGAGTATCCCGAGCATATCATGTGGGGCACGGCAGGGATGTTGTAACGATGCTGGAGGGCGACGGCCACGGCCACCGAGCCGGGACGGGCACGCTCGCTGATCTTACGGTAGAGGCCGTCGTCGGTGGTTTTGTACACCAGCTCGGAGCGGTGGGTGGTGATGTTGATGAAACGCGGGCCGAAGGGCAGGAATTTGTCGATACCCTCGACGAGCTTGTTCAAGCCGCGCCCTTTCAGGGGGGGCAACACCTCGAGGGAGAAACCGGGCTTGTCGGCTCGGGCCAATATTTCAGGTACAGTAATCATAACGCAAAGATACATAATTTCTACGAAATAAAAATGAAGAGGGGAGGAATTATGAACCAAGCGAGGGGTGAAATTGTATTTTATGTAAACGATTTCAACTATTATGGGAAAGATAAAAATCTATTGGTTTCACTGCGGGCGCGTGAGGGTGTCCTCCAAGTTGCCCTACGGTAATGGGAATTTCTTGGGTGCCTCGGGCTTCTTCACCCGCGCCGCCGATAAAGTGTGGCTCCCCGTATCGGCAATGTATATCGACCATCCCAAGGCGAAGGTGCTGGTGGATTGCGGCTGGCATCGCGACATGTCGCCGTCCAACACTTTTGATCGTAACGCCCAGATTTCCCACATGTCGATGCTCCTGTATATGGTAAATCAAGGCGTTGTGGGCAAGGGGCAGACAATCGCCGAGCAGTTGGCAAAGATCGGTGTCAAGGAGAGCGATTTGGATTATGTGCTGCTGTCCCACTTGGATTGCGACCATGTGTCGGGGCTGAAGATGGTGTCGAAGGCCAAAAACATATTGGTGTCGGAGCCTGAGTTGCGCTCGGCGTCGTATTGGCTCAACCGCTTCCGCTACACTCCGAGCATGTGGGCTGGAACGCAGATACGGCCGTTCCGCTTCGGCCGCACTGGTCATGGGCCGATGGACAAGAGCTACGACTTGCTTGGCGACGGCTCCATTGAACTTGTGTGGACCCCGGGCCATTCCAAGGGGCATTTCGCGACGAAAGTTACGGGCCATGGGGGCCGCTACATGCTCTATTACGGAGATGCCGGTTACGGACCGCGCTCGTGGCAGCAGATGGTGTTGCCGGGGTTGTGCGACGACCGAGGCCAGGCGCGGGCATCCCTGCAGTGGGTGCGCCAGGAGAGCCTCGAAGAGCATTGCGTGGCGTCGTTCGCCAACCATGACCTTTCGGCCGATCCCTGCGTAATCGAGCTGTAGGGCTCTATAGAAAAATATTGGCGTTTAACAAAAAAGTGTTATATTCGCGTTACACAATCTCGACAGAGGTTGTGTAATGCGATTTTTTGTGTTTCAACCCTACTAATAATCAAAATAACCAACACATTCATCATGCTTAGCGAACACGACCGCGCGACCCTCGCGAAAAAGGGCATCTCGGAAGAGAAACTCAACGAACAACTAAAAAGATTCACTACCGGTTTCCCCTATATGCGCCTTGCGTCGTCGGCCAAGGTAGGTGCCGGCATCAAGGCGCTCAGCGACGAGGAGCAAGAAAAAGCCATCGACCGCTGGCACAAGTACCTTGAGGATGGTGGCGAGGTGGTCAAGATGGTGCCCGCGTCGGGTGCCGCGAGCCGCATGTTCAAGGCTCTATTCTCATTCGTTGAGGGTGAGGAGTCGCAACCCAAGGAGGACTCTCCCGTGGATCAGTTGTTGAAGGGTATCGACCGCACGCCGTTTCGCGACGAGCTGGAGGCCACTATGCTTCGATTGCACGGCTTGACAATCAAGGAGGCTCTGAAGAAGGGTCGCGCCAAGGACGTGATCGCGGCGCTTATTCTCCCGGAGGGGATGGGCTACGGCTCGCTTCCCAAGGGGCTTTTGCTGTTCCATCGTTATCAAGGCCAGCTGCCCCGCACTCCGCTGGAAGAGCAGATGGCCGAGGGTGCGCAGATGGCCAAGGGCCGCGACGGCGTTGTGAAACTCCATTTCACCGTTTCGCCCGATCATCGCAAACTGTTCACCGAGAAGATCGAGCAGGTGAAGCCGGAAATGGAGGTGCGTTTCGGCGTGAAATACGACATCAGCTTGTCGGAGCAAAAGCCGTCGACCGACACCGTGGCTGGCGCTGAGGATGGCACGGCGTTCCGCGACGAGAACGGCGAGATGGTGTTCCGCCCCGGTGGTCACGGGGCTCTGATCGAGAACCTTAACGACCTCGACTCGGCGGTGGTGTTCCTGAAAAATATCGACAACGTAGTGCCCGACTCGCGCCGCGACGACACCATTCGTTACAAGGAGGTGCTCGGTGGCTACCTGATTGAGGTGCACGACAAGATTGCCCAATACTTGGGCATGCTCAATACGGGCAAGTACACGATCAACGACCTGCGCGAGATGATCGCCTTCATGCACGACGTGCTGTGCATCCGTGATGAGAAGATGAAGTCGCTGGAGGACGCCGAGTTGGCCCTTTACATCAAGTCGAAGCTTGATCGACCCCTGCGCGTGTGCGGCATGGTGAAGAACGAGGGTGAGCCAGGTGGAGGCCCGTTCATCGCTTACAACCCCGATGGCTCCACGTCGCCCCAAATCCTGGAGAGTACCCAGATCGATCCGGCCAATGCGGAGGCGATGGCGATGATGCGCGAGGCTACCCACTTCAATCCCGTCGACCTCGTGTGCTACATCAAGGACGTTAACGGCAAGAAGTACGACCTGCCGTCGCACGTCGACCCCGATGCCGGGTTCATCTCGTCGAAGAGCTACCACGGTCGCGAGCTGAAAGCGTTGGAGCTCCCCGGCTTGTGGAACGGAGCGATGAGCGACTGGAACACAGTGTTCGTGGAGGTGCCAATCACGACGTTCAACCCGGTGAAGACTGTCAACGACCTGCTGAGACCGGTACATAACGCGTAAGATTAAAAACTTTTTTGTAACTTCGCGGTCGAGAAATCCATATAACATTATTTAGATATGAGAAAGAAAATTGTTGCCGGCAACTGGAAGATGAACACCACCCTTGAGGAGGGTGTGCAGTTGGCCAAGGAAGTGAACGAGGCTCTTGCCACAACCGAGAATCGCAAGTGTGACGTCGTTATATGCGTGCCTTTCACCCATCTGGCCATCATCAACCAGGTGATCGACAAGGATCGTCTGGGTCTTGGCGCCGAGAACTGCGCCGACCATCTGAAGGGCGCTTACACCGGCGAGGTATCGGCTCCCATGGTAGCCTCCACCGGTGCCAACTACGTGATTCTTGGCCACTCGGAGCGCCGTCAGTATTACGGAGAGACCCCCGAGATTCTCAAGACCAAGGTTAACCTCGCTCTCGAGGAGGGATTGACCCCCATCTTCTGTATCGGTGAGGTGCTCGAGCAGCGCGAGGATGGCAGCTATCTCGACGTGGTAAAGGCCCAAATCGAGGAGTCACTCTTCGATCTCGACGCTGAGCAGTTCGGTAAAATCATCCTGGCCTACGAGCCCGTATGGGCAATCGGTACGGGCAAGACCGCTACCGACGACCAGGCACAGGAGATGCACGCGTTCATCCGCAAGGTGATCGCCGACAAGTATGGCAAGGAAGTGGCCGACAACACCTCGATCCTCTACGGTGGTTCGTGCAAGCCCTCCAACGCCGCTCAGCTGTTTGCGAAGCCCGACGTTGACGGCGGACTCATCGGCGGTGCCTCCCTCAAGTGCGCCGACTTCATGGGTATCGTCAATGCGTTCTAACAACCTTTACCAGCGGGTACTGCCCGCTTTGGCCCTGTCATTTCTTCTCCCGGCTGTCGCTCCTCAGGCGTCGGCCGAGGAGGAGACGCAGGCCTCTATCACGATCATCGACCATTTGCAGGCCGATTCGATAATCACCGTCGAGTTGCCGGAGGGGCTTGAGGAACGCCTTGTGCGTCAAGAGGGAGCAGCGGAAAGCGCAGTCGCTTCATCCGAGACCAAGACTGGAACCACCCCGACGCGTGCCGCAGGTTACCGCGTGCAGGTGTACTCCGATGGTAATTCGCGTACGGCCAAGGCCGAGGCCTCGGCACGCGCCCGCAACATCTCGGCGCGACTGCCTCAATACCGTACCTACGTTGTGTACACCTCACCGTATTGGCGGTTGAAGGTGGGCGATTTCCGCACGCAAGCCGACGCGCAAGCCGCCGCCGACGAGATTCGTCACGCTTTCCCCGCTTACAGCAAGGAGGTGAGGGTGGTGCGCGACCGTATTTCCACTACCAAATGAGTCTGACCGATTCCAATTCGTTGAAAGCCAAAGAGGTCGCTATGCAAGAGGTGACCCCGGACGCCAACCCCGTGGTGAACGAGATCGCTCGTCACTACGAGGCTATTCTGCGTTTACTGGGCGAAGATCCCACCCGTGAGGGCCTTGTCAAAACACCCATGCGAGCCGCTAAAGCCATGTATAAGGCTACCCGAGGCTACGACCTCGACGCTGGCGAGATTATGCGTAAGGCCATCTTTACCCATGAGGGTTCGCGGATGGTGATTGTGCAGGACGTGGAATTCTATTCGCTGTGTGAGCACCATATTCTGCCGTTCTTTGGGAAGATAGCGGTAGGGTATCTCCCCAAAGGTAAAATAGTGGGGCTAAGCAAGTTGGCGCGCGTGGTTGACGCTTTCGCCCGTCGACTACAAGTGCAGGAGCGATTGACGGCGCAAATCTGCCAGTCGGTGGCCGACACGCTCGAGGCCGATGGCGTAATCGTGGTTTGCACGGCCGAGCACCTGTGCATGAAGATGCGCGGAGTGGAGAAGCAAGGCTGCGCCACCACGACGCTGGAATATTGCGGCCGATTCGCCGAGGATCCACAGCTGCGGGCTGAGTTTCTTGCGGCGATAAAGTAATGTTTCGGCCCGAGGACGGGCCGAGTTCCCTTCTCCTGATGTCGCTTTCCATTATTAATTTCTGATTATGAAAAAGCTTTTATTTTTGTTGCTGTTGATGGGAGTGTTGCCATCGTGCAAAACCACCGAGGCCAATTATAAGGCCGCCTACGACCGCGCCCGCGAGCAGAAAGAGGCTACCACTCCGCTCGATTCCACCATATACGCCCGAATACGCCAGGAGGCTCAACGCGACGCCCGCGACTTCGTGGACGAAAATCTGGTGGTCGTCACCGAGCGGGTGAAAGTGACACCCGACCAAGGTGTTGAGACGCGCCCCTTGGAGCAGTACAACGTGATGGTGGCTCAATTCAAGCAATTGTTCAACGCCAAGTCGATGCGCGACCGCCTGTGCGAGGCCGGTTTCGCCGACGCGATGGTGGTGGAGACAGCCGAGCCGTTGTATTATGTGGTGGCCGGTGTTGCTCCCACCGAGGGCGATGTCTCGGCCCTGGTGAAACGTCTACGCAAGCAGACCGCAGTGGCTATCCGGGAGCCGTATCCTCAAGTATTGAAGCCGGTGAGGTAGAGGCAAGAGTAAAGAGGCAAGAGTAAAGAGTTATGGAGTTTAGGGTAGATTTTGAGGTGGTGAAAGAGCGGCATTCGGTGAGGGCTTATACCGATGACCCGGTGACGGAGGCTCAGGCCGAGAACCTGTGCGGGTTGCTCGACGAGGCCAATCGCGAGGGCGGGTTGCACATGCAATTGGTGCTCGACGATCCAAAGGCTTTCGGCAAGTCTATTACGGCGCATTACGGGAGTTTCCGCAACGTGAAATATTATATTGCGCTGGTGGCTGAGAAGGGGAAATCGGAGGCCTTGGGCTATTACGGGGAGATGGCTGTATTGCGCGCCCAGGAGTTGGGATTGCACACGTGCTGGGTGGCTCTTACCTATTCCAAGCGCAACACTCGCTGCAAGGTGTTGGATGGAGAAAAGATTTACGGTGTGATATCGCTGGGTCGCGGGGTGGAAGGTGGTCACGATCACAAGACGCGCTCGGTGGAGGAGATAGGCGGGATAACCCCGGAAAGCCCTGAGTGGTATCGGAGGGCAATCGAGTGGGTGAGGCTGGCACCATCGGCGTTGAACCAGCAGTTGACGCGATTCCGATTGCAGGATGACGGGACGGTGACGGTGAAGTCGCGCCGTGGTTTTTGCTGGCGGATGGATATGGGGATCGCAAAGCTGCATTTCGACTTGGGGAGGGAAGGGTAATTGAACCACCGCGGCAAACCGCGGGGCACCGTGGCTTGCTAATTCATGGCCGCTGGGGGCAGCGACCGCTCCCAGATAGGGCTACCGCAGGGCTGCCGCATTTATGGCAGTAACCGCATCCGCACAGGATGTTGACCTGTACCTCGTAGGTGCTTTCAACAACTGGAACAACGGTGATCCCACTTACTTGATGACCAACAAGGGCGACGGCGTCTATGAGATTACGATGTCGGAGATCAGCTCGCAGTTCAAGGTAACCGACGGCGACTGGACCGCTCCCTACAACATGGGTGGCGACGGTCAGGGTATCGTTCTTGGCACTCCCGCTCAGCTTGTGGAGGATTCCAACAGCAACCTGTTCTTTGCCGACTATGACGGCGTGATCGACGCTTACATCGTTGTTAACCTCAACGACTTGACCGTCACCGTAACCGGTGATGGCTACACCGCCGAGAAGGTGTGGTACATTCAGGGCGTTAACGGCGACTGGGCTACTTGGAGCACCGACAACCAGTTCGTAAAGAACGATGAGAACGGCTGCTACGAGATCAACGAGTTCTTGTTCACCAGCGCTGGCGAGTTCAAGCTGGCTACCGAGAACTGGGTTAACGAGTACGGCTCGGGCGAGAACACCTCAGCTATCGCCTTCGGCAACTTCTCCACTCAGCTTTACGTGAGCGGTGGCAACGTTGAGTACTCGATTCTTGGCACCTTCGGCATCCGCTTCAACCCCGAGACCGAGGTTATCGAGTTCGTACAGGGCGGTCTTGGTGGCGTTAACAACATCACCGTTGACATCAACAACGCGGCCGACGCTATCTACTACAACCTGCAGGGCGTGCGCGTAGACAACCCCACCAACGGTGTCTACATCCGTCAGCAGAACGGCACCGCTGTTAAAGTGCTCATGAAATAAGCATTTAACATAGCTTATACAACATTAAAGGCCCACCACTTGCATAAGTGGTGGGTTTTTTCTACTTTTGAGGCGTGAAAAATTGAAACCAACCTACCATGAACGATATTACAGAATTGTTTGACGACCTATTAGTAGAATACGACAGTATCGATATAGCAGAAGCCGAGTTCAAGAAACGCCTTGTCGAGGACCCCGACATCAAGGAGGCTTACTCGGAATGGTGTCATGCTGTGGGCTCAAGCGAGAAACACGGCTTTATGGATTATGCTGAAGAATACAAGGAGTCGCAGGACTCGGTGTGGGAAGCCTTGAACGACTTCGATGAATAGGCTACCCGCTGAATGGGAATGCGCCGGGGCCGTGATGATGGCGTGGCCGCATGAGGGTACCGACTGGGCCGGGATGCTTCCCGAGGTGCAGCAATGCTACTTGTCGATGCTCGAGGCCATAGCTCCAAGAGTGATGGGCTTGCTCCTTTTGGTTCCTGAGGCTTGTCAATTACCGCCATTGCCCGCAGGGGTGAGGGTTGTAAGGGTGCCCACCAACGACACCTGGGCGCGCGACTACGGCCCTATAACCACCGAGAATGAGCAGGGCTTGGTCCTTAACGATTTCAAATTCAACGGCTGGGGGCTGAAATTTGCCGCCGATAAAGATAATATGGTCAATTCCCGAGTGTTCCCGGAATTGGTTGATCATCGGGAGTTTGTGCTCGAGGGTGGCTCTATAGAGAGCGACGGTCGGGGCACGATACTCACAACCAGCCGATGCTTGTTGTCTCCCAACCGTAACGGCACCGTCACTCGGCGACATATTGCCCGCTTGTTCAACCGCTGGCTTGGCGGCCGCAAATTGCTGTGGCTCAACCATGGCGGGCTCGCTGGCGACGATACCGACGGCCATGTCGACACTTTGGCCCGATTGTGTCCCCAAGGACAGGTAATGTACGTGAAATGTGACGACCCCGAGGATGAGCATTACCAGGACTTGAAGGCGATGGAGAGCGAGCTGAAAGCGATGCGAAACGTCAACGGAGAGCGGTTTAAGCTTGTTCCGTTACCTTTGCCTCGTCCTATATATGATTATGATGGCGAGCGGTTGCCCGCGACGTACGCCAATTACTTGGTGCTGGATGGAGCAGTGATTATGCCCACCTATGGCCAGCCCGACCTGGATGAGCAGGCCCGTGAACAGATTCAGCGGGTATTTGTTGATTATGAGGTGGTTGGAGTGGATTGCCGCGCGCTTATCCGCCAGCATGGATCGCTCCATTGTGCCACGATGCAACTACCAGCAAAATTTGTAGAAACGTTATGAAAGTAGGTATCATACAACAACGCGGAACGGCGGACCGTGACGACAACCGATGTCGTATCGTCAAGAAAATCGGCAAATTGGCCTCGCGAGGAGCCGAATTGATTGTGAACCAGGAGCTTCACGACTCTCTTTATTTCTGCCAAACCGAGGATGTTGACCTATTTGACCTCGCCGTTGATATCAGTGACGAAAGCGAGGCGTTGGCCCCGTATCGCCAGGCAGCTAAGGAAAATGGCGTTGTTGTGGTGACGTCGATGTTTGAGCGCCGCGCTCCGGGCCTGTATCACAACACGGCGGTGGTGATTGAGAAAGACGGCACGGTGGCCGGGCGCTATCGCAAGATGCACATCCCCGACGATCCAGCCTACTACGAAAAATTCTATTTCACCCCCGGTGACATGGATTTCGAGCCTATCGACACCTCGGTGGGGCGTCTTGGCGTGCTCGTTTGCTGGGACCAATGGTATCCCGAGGCCGCGCGCTTGATGGCGCTTCGCGGAGCAGAGATGCTTATTTATCCCACCGCTATTGGCACGGCCGCAAGCGACACCGCGGAAGAACAGAATCGCCAATTGGATGCTTGGATGCTCGTGCAGCGAGGTCACGCCGTGGCCAACGGATTGCCTGTGGTCACTGTCAATCGCGTGGGCCACGAGGCTGATCCATCGGGGGCGACCGAGGGTATCACTTTCTGGGGTACCAGTTTTGTTGCAGGTCCTCAGGGCGAATTGCTTTACCGCGCTCCCCGCAGCGAGGAGGCAACAGCTGTTATTGAAGTTGACATGAAGCGCTCCGAGCAAGTGCGCCGTTGGTGGCCGTTCCTCCGCGATCGCCGCATCGACGCCTATGCCCCCTTGGCCTGTCGCTACCTCCGATAACCCATACTTAAAAGCTACGCATGTACACGCCTCCATTTAGAATCACCTCGCGCATCCTCAATCTTGTGGCAGAAATCTCGGCCAAGATGGAGCGGTATGCGATACTGTTGGAACAGGACACCGAGCTACGCTTGCGCAAAGCTAATCGTATCAAGACTATTCACAGCTCGTTGGCTATTGAGGGCAACGAGTTGACTGAAGGGCAGGTGCGAGATATCATCAACGGCAAAAACGTGGTCGCTCCGTTACGTGAAATTCAAGAGGTGAAAAATGCCATTGCCACTTACGACCTTTTCCCTACGCTGAACCCATTCGACCAGAATGACATGCTTCGTGCTCATTTCACGATGATGCAAGCGTTGGTGGATAACCCGGGACGATGGCGCTCGGGAGGCGTTGGCGTTTTCGGGGAGAAGGGTTGCGTGCACATGACACCTCCAGCCGAGCGCGTTCCAGCTTTGATGAGCGATCTGTTCGAGTGGTTGAAGTCGGCCGACGACCACTTGTTAATACGTTCATGCGTTTTCCATTACGAATTTGAGTTTATCCATCCATTTATCGATGGCAATGGTCGTTGTGGAAGGCTATGGCAATCCGTTATCTTGTCACGGTTGCATCCGCTTTTTGCTCATTTGCCAGTTGAGAATATGGTGTATGCCAACCAACAAGCCTACTATGATGCCATCACTGCTTCATCGGCGGCAGGAGAGTCTACCCCCTTCATCGAATTTATGCTTGGGGAGATACTTGCTACACTTACCGCTCATCAGGGAGAAGAGAAACCGGGAGTTGACCTTAACGCTACCCCTCTTGATAGAGAGTTCGGTATAATATTCGGAAGTCAGTTCGGCATAAAGTTCGGTATAAAGTTCGGTGATAGCGATAAGCGTATATTGTTGCTTCTAAACTCAAATCCTACATTTTCAGCTAAGCACATTTCAGATCGCGTGGGAATAACCCAACGAGGAGTGGAAAAGGCAATCAAAAGATTTCGTGAGGCCAAAGTTGTGGAGCGCGTGGGTAGTAACAAGTCGGGATATTGGAAAGTGAATCGGCCATCCGAGTCATAAGGCCGCTTTACAAAGTGCCCGAATAAAGCTGAGGGAAAAATAGTTGGTGGGGGAGAAGATTTTTTGTAATTTTGGGGCGACAAAGGGGTGCTCGTCGACGTGACGGGCTGAGATTATACCCTGAGAACCCGAAGCGGGTAATGCCGCCGTGGGGATTGTCCCAGAGCTCTGGAGCCTCTTTGTCGAGCGTTTAACGATTTTAAGAGGCTATGAGTGAGCAATTTATTCCAGTATTGACTATTGCGGGTAGCGACCCTTCGGGAGGGGCCGGCATTCAAGCCGACCTCAAGACTTTTATGGCCCATGGTTGCTATGGCATGAGTGTGATCACGGCCGTAACGGCACAAAACACCCAGGGGGTGCGAGGATTCGAGGCCGTGAGGCCCGAAATGGTGGTGGCGCAATTACGTGCGGTGCTTGAAGATATACGGCCACTTGCTATCAAGACGGGAATGTTGCCCGACACAGATACCATTAAGGCTATTGCGGAAGTGCTGATGGAATACCCCAAGATACCGTTGGTGGTGGATCCTGTGTTGGTGGCCACCTCGGGCGATTCGTTGCACGTCGAGGGCACCATGGAAGCTATTTCCCGATATTTATTCGCCAGGGCTACGTTGATTACCCCGAATGTTTCTGAGGCTGAGGCGTTTACATTAACAAATGACCGAGAAAAACAAGCGAGGAGATTTCATGAGATGGGTGCCATGAACGTGTTGTTGAAAGGTGGAGATTCCAGCAACATCAAGATGAAAACCGATGTGTTATCGCTTAACAACGGCTTGGCTGTCACATCCCTATGCGCTCCCGCTGTGGCTTCCCACAACACTCACGGAACCGGATGCACGCTTTCGGCCGCTATCGTCTCGAGGTTGGCATTGGGTGACACGTTGCCCGAAGCCGTATCCGCAGCAAAAAATTATATCACCGAGGCCATCTCGCGAGCTAAAGATGTGAAAATTGGCGACGGTCATGGCCCCGTGGATCATTATATCGTTAACAATCAAAATACCAATGTGTTATGATAAAGATAACGCTTAACGACCAACCGATGGAGGTGGATTCAGGCACCACGCTTGCGCAGCTAATCGCCTCGGAGGAGATTCGTCCCACTGGCATTGCCACTGCTATCAACAACAAGGTAGTCCCTAAAGAGCAGCGAGATGCTACCGTCTTGCAAGATGGCGACAATATTTTGATTATCAAGGCGTTCTGTGGGGGTTAATGCTTAGAATCGCAATAACTCCCGAGGTGCCTCGTCAAGATGAGGTCGACCGCATCCGTGCCATTATTGGTGAGGGATGGGACCGCGTGCACCTGCGCTGGCCGAGGGCTGGGGTAGGGGAGTATCGCCGAGTGCTCGACCAACTCGCCACGAGGGAACTTGCCCATGTGGTGCTACACTCCAAAGACCATGCGGTGATGGCTCTGGAGTATCCCGTAGGCGGAAGGCATGGAGTGGATAGCTGTAGCTGTCACACGCTGGAAGAATTGCGAGACAATGCGGGAGTGTATAACTACTGCTTTCTCAGCCCGATTTGCGACAGCGTTTCGAAGCAGGGCTATCAGGCCGCGTTTGCCCATGATCAACTACTTGAAATCAAGCTCGAGGACCGGGCAGTGGCACTTGGAGGCATCACTCCTGAAACACTCCCGCTGGTGAGACGTTATAATTTCGTGGGCTATGCCGTGCTGGGATATTTGGCACAGGCCACGACGATTGAAAACTTAATACAACGATTACGATGCTTCAATTCATAACCCATCCGAGCGAGCGCTTCTCGATACCCGAGGAGGTGCAGATGGCAATCGAAGGCGGTTGCCGCTGGATTCAGTTGCGCATGAAGGATACTCCCATTGAGGAGATACGAGCTGTTGCCACCGAGATTATACCCTTGTGCCAAGAGAGCGAGGCTTTCTTGGTGATCGACGACCATGTGGAGTTGACCGCCGAGTTGAAAGTGCATGGCGTGCATCTTGGGAAACACGACATGCCCCCGCATGAGGCCCGTGAGATTCTCGGCCCCGGTGCCATTATCGGAGTCACAGCCAACACTCTGGAGGATATGACCCGCACATTAGGAGAGGACGTTGACTATATCGGACTTGGTCCCTTCCGCTACACCACCACCAAGTCTAACTTATCGCCTGTGTTGGGCTTCGAGGGGTATCAACGGCTGGTGATGGAGGCTCGTGCCAAGGGTGTGGAATTGCCCATTGTTGCAATTGGGGGGATTACCATTGAGGATCTCCCCGGATTGATGGCAACGGGGGTGAATGGTGTGGCGATGTCGGGAGCGATTATCAATGCCGACGACCCGGTTGACTACACTCGCCGCGTGATAGAGCGGCTAGAGGAACTAAAGATAGCAACTTAAGAATTCAACTTTCTCAGGCCAGAGAAACCACGAATTAACACTAATGGACACCAATGAGTTAACTTGAAATCCAATAAATTTTAGAGAGCTTACGCTCTTTAATTAACACTAATCTCGGTAGGAGTTTAGTATCGAAATTCGTGTTAATTCTTTGCGTAGCAAAGCTTAATTTATGATTAAAATATAAGTTAAAGCGCTGAATTAGTGAAAATTAGTGTTAATTCGTGGTTTCTCTAACCCCAAGCGAAACTTAAACTTAAGAAATATATTCAACTAATTTTGTTGAGCAACTTATAGCAATGGAAAAAGATATTTTGAAAATTGGAGGGAAGGATTTCACCTCGCGCCTATTTATGGGCACGGGGAAATTCGCGTCCAACCAAAAGATGCTGGAGGCGATACTGGCCTCGGGCAGTGAGATGATTACCGTAGCGATGAAACGCATCGACATGCAGCGCGAGGAAGAGGACGACATGCTCGCCCACATCAACCGCGACCATGTGCAGTTCCTTCCCAACACGTCGGGCGTTCGCGACGCCAAGGAGGCTGTTTTGGCCGCCCACTTGTCCCGTGATATTTTCGGCACCAATTTCCTGAAATTGGAGATTCATCCCGATCCAAAGTATCTGCTCCCCGATCCGGTTGAGACGCTTAAGGCCACTGAGATTCTGGCAAAGGAGGGTTTTATCATCCTTCCTTATATCCAAGCCGATCCCGTGCTGTGCAAGCGCTTGGAGGACGTGGGAGCTGCCGCAGTGATGCCCCTTGGAGCGCCGATCGGTACTAATCAAGGTCTTCTTACTGCTCCGATGCTTGAGATTATCATAGCTGAGAGCCGGCTGCCGGTGGTGATTGACGCTGGAATCGGCGCACCGTCACATGCCGCCGCGGCGATGGAAATGGGAGCCGACGCTGTGCTGGTGAACACCGCTATCGCCATTGCCCGCAATCCCGTGGAGATGGCCACGGCCTTCAAGGAGGCGGTAATAGCGGGTCGTCGCGCCTATCTGGCTGGTCTGGGTACAAAATCAACCCGAGCTGAGGCAACCAGCCCGTTAACAGCATTCCTTTATAGCCCCCAAACCCCCGAAACGGGGGCTTAACCTTAGCGATACAAAATATTAATACCAGAAGGCTACATCCCCCGTTTCGAGGGCTTGGGGCCGATTCAATTTCAATTATGAAAATCGAGAATATAGAAGTGAGCTCCTATCCTGGGAGCGAGAAAATATACGTCAAGGGTGAGATGTTCCCCGAGGTGAACGTGGCCATGCGCCGAATCAACCTCACGCCAACCGCCAAAGTGGACACCGAGGGCAAGCGCACGTTGCGCGAGAATGCTCCGGTGACTGTTTACGACACATCGGGCGTGTACACCGACCCGGCCGTGAAGGTAGATATCAACGAAGGCTTGCCCCGCACACGCGAGCAGTGGATAGCACGTCGCGACGACTTGGTGCAACTCCCTGAGATCACCAGTGAATACGGCCGCGAACGCTTGGCCGACAAAGAATTGGATTCCATACGATTCCCCAAACGTTACCTGCCACGTGTAGCCAAAAAGGGGAAAGCCATTACCCAGATGGCTCTTGCCCGGCAAGGGGTGATTACTCCCGAAATGGAGTATGTGGCCATCCGTGAGAACTTGAACAACAAGGAATTGGGCATCGAAAGCTACATCACCCCTGAATTTGTGCGCCAAGAGATTGCCGCTGGTCGTGCGGTGTTACCGGCCAACGTCAATCATCCCGAGGCCGAGCCGATGATTATAGGCCGCGCGTTCGCCGTGAAGCTGAACACTAATATAGGCAACTCGGCCCTTTCATCGGGCATCGCCGAAGAGGTAGAGAAAGCTGTGTGGAGTTGCTACTGGGGTGGGGACACGCTTATGGACCTCTCTACGGGCGACAACATCCACGAAACTCGCGAGTGGATCATCCGTAACTGTCCCGTGCCGATGGGCACCGTGCCTATTTACCAAGCCCTGGAGAAGGTGGACGGCAAGGTGGAGGCTCTCACGTGGGAGATCTACCGTGACACACTCATCGAGCAGGCCGAACAGGGAGTTGACTACTTTACCATCCACGCTGGAGCGTTGAAAGCCCATGCCGAGATGGTGGGAGAACGCATGACGGGCATCGTAAGTCGCGGCGGCTCCATAATGACCCGCTGGGCTGTGCTTCACAACGAAGAAAATTTCCTTTACACCCACTTCGACGAGATATGCGAGATATTAGCCCGCTACGATGTGGCAGTGTCGTTGGGCGACGGCTTGCGGCCAGGGTCGATTTACGACGCTAACGACCGCTCGCAATTCCTTGAGTTGGACGTCCTGGGCGAGTTGACTCAGATAGCTTGGAAGCACAATGTGCAGGTGCTGATCGAGGGTCCGGGACATGTGCCGATGCACAAAATCAAGGAGAACATGGAGCGCCAATTGGACAAATGTGCTGAGGCACCGTTCTATACCCTCGGTCCGTTGACCACCGACATCGCCCCTGGCTACGATCATATCACCTCGGCTATCGGAGCCGCCCAAATCGCATGGCTCGGCACTGCGATGATATGCTACGTGACACCCAAGGAACACCTCGCGTTGCCCAACAAGGAGGATGTGCGCAACGGCGTGATCACCTATAAGATCGCCGCCCATGCGGCCGACTTGGCTAAGGGTTTCCCCGGGGCACAGGTGCGTGACGATGCCTTGTCGAAGGCTCGATTTGAGTTCCGCTGGAAGGACCAATTCAACCTGTCGCTCGACCCGGCCCGTGCTCGCCAATACTACGTGGAGAGCCACAAGAGCGACGATCATTTCTGCACGATGTGCGGTCCCAACTTCTGCGCCATGCGCATCTCAGCGGCCATGGCTGACGAATGTGCGATAAAAGACTGATTGCCTATGTTTTACGACGAAATACAAAAATATTCTTGGGAGGATACGGTCAAGGAGATATCCTCCAAAACCGCGGCCGACGTCGAGATGGCGCTAAGCCGCTGGCGCCGACCTTCGGTGGAGGATTTCATGGCGCTGATTTCACCGGCAGCCGAGCCTTATCTCGAGGATATGGCCCGACTGGCGAGGATGATCACCTTGGAGCGCTTCGGGCGTACGATTTCGATGTACATCCCCCTGTATGTATCCAACGCATGTACCAATCATTGCGTGTATTGCGGATTTAATCACCATAATCCATTGACTCGCACCACGTTGACGATGGAGCAGGTGGAGGCTGAGTGCAAGGCGATACGCCGATTGGGGCCGTTCGAGAATCTGCTGATCGTATCGGGCGAGTTCCCCGTGTTGAACGGGGTGGACTATCTTGAGCAGGTGTTGCATGTGGCGCGTCCTTATTTCAATAATCTCACAATTGAGGTTATGCCGATGAAGGCTCGCGACTATGAACGGTTGACCCACTCGGGGCTCAACGGTGTCGTTTGCTTTCAGGAGACTTATCACGAGAGCGAGTATCCCAAGTTCCATCCTCGCGGCATGAAGTCAATCTATCAGTGGCGCGTGAACGGGTTTGATCGCATGGGTCAAGCCGGAGTACACAAGATAGGGATGGGCGTGCTGATCGGATTGGAGAAAGATTGGCGTGCCGACGTGACGATGCTGGCGCGTCACTTGCAGTATCTGCGCCAGCACTATTGGCGCACACGCTACTCGATCAACTTCCCGCGTATGTGTCCGGCCGAGGGAGGGTATACGCCCAACGTGGTGATGACCGACCGCGAGTTGGCGCAGTTGACCATGGCTTTCCGTATTTTTGACCACGATGTGGATATTTCCTATTCCACCCGCGAGAATCCCGCGTTCCGTAAGGGGATGATGCAACTGGGCGTAACGTCGATGAGCGCCGGGAGCAAAACCGAGCCGGGCGGGTATCAGTCGACGCCTGATGCCCTGGAGCAGTTCACTGTTTCCGATGGACGCTCGCCTGCGGAGGTGACGGCTGATATCCGCTCGATGGGCTACGAGCCCGTCTGGAAGGACTGGGACAAGATTTTTGATTAGGACCGCCGCTGCTCGGCCGCGGGGCACCGACTCTCGCTTTAGATCCAGATGTCTTTTGGCATATAGTGCTGGTAGGGATGGTCGCAAGCGGGGCAAACCTGTGGCGGTGTCAAGCCCGTGTAAACGTATCCGCACACTAAGCACTGCCACTCGATGGGCGTCTCGCGTTTCCACAGCGTGCCAGCCTTTACCATGCCCAGCAATTTGAGGAAACGCTCGCGATGGTGTCCTTCGATTTTAGCGATGGCCTCGAAATGGGTTGCGATGTCGTCAAAGCCTTCCGATCGAGCGGTGGCCGCGGCCTGTGTGTACTGTTCCACACCCTCGGTCAACTCCTCATGGGCGGCTGTCGTGAGGTTGGAGGCTGTGTCGCCGATTATGCCGGCATCGATTGAAAGCTGGCAAGGAGCCGTGCCACCCTGCAGCATGCGGAAGAACACCTTGGAATGGTGCAACTCGTTGTCGGCCGTGTCGCGGAAGATTTGGCCAACGGGGTAATACAGTTCTTTGTCGGCCTGTTGCGCGTAGAAAGTGTAGCGCGTGTAAGCCGCCGATTCGCTCATGTAAGCGTCGACAATGGCACGCTCGGTGGCTGTGCCATGCAATGATTTAGTTGTTCCCATAGTGCAAATAGTTGATTTTATCCTTTATACTCTTGACTTTTGCCTCTTGCCTTTTGCCTTTTGCCTTTTGCCTTAATACTTAATCCTTTATCCTTCAAGTTGTAGGATATCAATAGGCCGCGGCCTATTGATATCCTACAACTTGGTACATCCACCCTTGCGGAGAGTAGACGTAGTTGTAGACAATGCCGTTGCTCACGTAATAGGTAGCCCCTCCCGAAATATAGCTCCAAGCGTCATAAAGCGCCGGCACAAGCATACCGATAGGAGGATTCACGATCTGCCAGCGGCCGGGTCCAACCTGTTGGTAGTAATTGCTGCCGCCAAACCATAAGGTCAACGGGCCAAGGCTAACTGACAGGCCGAGTGATGGGAGTGCGCTCACGTAACGCACGGGGCGTGGCGGGGGCGTGGTTACAAACCGGCGAGGCGGGGCTGGGCGTTGAGGGTGCATCGTCATTGGGGGACGGGGTTGCTGAGGACGATTGCCGTAGTGGTGGCCGGGATTGCCGGGACGGCCGTGGGCCCACTGATCCCCCGGGCGTCCCTGGTTGCTGGGGCGAGCGGGATTGACTGGGCGACCCTGATTCCCGGGCTGAACTTGCGGCCCTCGGTTGCCATTGCCGGGACGGCCTTGATTGCCATTACCGGGACGGCCTTGATTGCCATTACCGGGACGGCCTTGGTTGCCATTACCGGGACGGCCTGGCTGGCCGCCGCGGTTGCCTTGGGGCCCTTGTTGGTGTTGCTGAGGACCGCCGTTACCGGGGCCTCCACCATGATTATTCTTAGCCTCCAATGGGCAAGTGCCTAGGGCCAGCAATACGGCCACTATCAAGCTTATCTTTTTCATCCTCTTCGTCGTTAAAAGGGTTATACTTAATCAACGTATACCTATGGGCATTTGTTGATGTTTATATATTAATTGACCCTTTTCCTCGACAAAGGTTTAATTCCCTATTAACCTTAACCACTAACCATTAACCACTAATTAACGTTTACGGGCAGGGAAGAGGCGTTCTTGGAGGGCTTGGAAAATGACAAAGAGCACGGGAACAAGCAACACGAGGGCGATTGTGCCGAGAACCATGCCACCAACCGTACCCACTCCCACCGAGGTGTTGCCGTTGGCGCCAACGCCTGTGGAGAACATCAGGGGAAGCATGCCAAAAACCAGGGTAAGGGATGTCATCAGGATGGGGCGAAATCTTACGCGGGCCGCGTCGATGGCGGCCTCGGTGATCGACATTCCCTCGCGGCGGCGTCGGCTGGCGTGGTCGGTGAGGAGGATGGCGGTTTTAGCCAAAAGTCCGAT
Organism: uncultured Muribaculaceae bacterium; assembly: GCA_964562375.1. Classification (GTDB taxonomy): domain Bacteria; phylum Bacteroidota; class Bacteroidia; order Bacteroidales; family Muribaculaceae; genus JAJPXC01. The sequence continues at coordinate 61,414 of CAZLSW010000003.1, forward strand.
GAGCATAATGAGGCCGATTTGGAGGTAGATATTGTTCTCCAATCCCCACATTTGGGCGAAAAGGAATGCTCCCAATAACCCGAACGGCACGGCGATGAGTACGGCCAGTGGAATCAACAGGCTCTCGTATAGGCAACAGAGGATGATGTAGATGAACACGGTGCAGATGATGAAGATAGCCGCTGTGTTGCCAGTGGAGGTGGCTTCCTCGCGCGACATGCCGCCAAACTCGAATCCGTATCCGATGGGCAAAGCCTCCTTTGCAACCTCGTTGATGGCCTTGATGGCTTGGCCCGAGCTGTAACCGTCGGCCGGAGTGCCATACACGGTGATGGCCGAGAACAGGTTGAAATGCGACAGGCTTTCCGACCCGTATACGCGGGTAAGGGTGAGAAATTGTGACAAGGGAGCCATAGTGCCTGCGGAGGTGCGCACGAACATTCGGTTCAACGACGCCTGGTCCAAGCGGTTGTCGGGCGACGCTTGCACCATCACGCGGTAAAGCTTGGTGAATCGGTTGAGGTTGCTGGAATAACTGCCCCCGACATACCCCGACAGTGCCGAGAGAACCTCAGAGGGACTGACACCCAATCGCTTGCACTTGGCGGCATCAACCTCGACGAGATATTGGGGGTAACTGGTGTCGAATGTGGTGTAGGCGCGCGAGATCTCGGGTCGCTTGTTAAGGGCGGCGATGAAGTCGCGGGTCACTTGGAGGAGCTCGTCGGTGGTGACACCTTTTTTGTCTTGGACATAAAGCTCGAAACCGCTGCTCATGCCGTACCCCGAGATCATCGGTCGGGTAGAGGCGCGTATTTGGGCGTTACGGATTGTGTCGGTGCGGCGGTAGATTTCGGCAACGATGGAGTTGAGGTCGTCGCCCTTGCCTTTGCGTTTGTCCCAATGCTCGAGGCGAAGGTCGAAAGAGCCAGCCGATGACGATTGGTTGTGGCGCGCGTCCTTACCGTCGACTCGGGAATATAACCTCACTTGTGGAAGGTCGCGGATGGCCTCCTCCACTTGGTTCATCACGCGGTTGGTTTCGGCGAGGGTGTATCCCGCCGGGGCTTGCACGTTAAGGTTGATCGATCCCATGTCCTCCTGGGGGATTAAGCCGGTTTTGGTAACGTGCATCAGGTAGAACAAAGCCCCGAAGGCGACCACCAAAGCCACTCCCACGATCCACTTGTGACGGAACAGGTACTGGGCTCCGCGTGAGTAGCGGGCGGTGACGCGCGAGAAGGTGGAATCGAACGCCATGTGGAATCGCCGAGTGAATGATTTCTTTTTCTCGCCCTCCTCGCGAGGCTTAAGGATCAGGGCGCAGAGAGCCGGGCTGAGCGTCAAGGCATTGAACAGCGAGATTGCGACGGCCACGGCCATTGTCAATCCAAATTGCATATAGAACGTGCCAGAAGTCCCCTCCATGAAGCACACAGGGATGAACACGGCCATAAATACCACTGTGGTGGTAACCAAGGCGTTGGTGAGGCCTCCCATGGCGCCTACGGTGGCATCGTAGGGCGATTTCTCGCCATGGTCCATTTTGGCTTGTACGGCCTCGACCACTACAATTGCGTCGTCGACCACCGTGCCGATTACCAGCACTAGGGCGAAGAGCGTGAGCAGGTTGAGCGAGAATCCCACGATGTAGATGAAAGCAAATGTGCCAATCAGCGACACCACAATGGCTATCGCGGGAATAAGCGTGGAGCGGAAGTCGTGGAGAAACAAAAATACCACCAATACTACCAACACAATTGCGATCAACAGTGTCTCGACCACATTGTTGATCGAGGCGTCGAGGAAATCTTTAGTTGACATGATGTCGTCGAGTTTCATGCCGCGAGGGAGCGACTGGCGTATGTCCTCGCAAGTGGCGTCGATCTCCTCAATGATTTCGTTGGCGTTGGAGCCTGCCGTTTGGGCGATCATGCAGTTGGCACCGGGATGGCCCGACGTTTGGCTGAGCATGTTGTAATTTTCGGCGCCGAGTTCCACCCGGGCTACGTCCTTGAGACGTAGCACTTCGCCGTCGGGAAGAGATTTTATTACCATGTCACCGTAATCTTTCTCATCTTCGTAACGTCCGCGGTATTTGAGAACGTACTGGAATGTGTTGTCCGATTCAGCTCCGAGAGTGCCGGTGGGCGACTCGATGTTCTGCTCGTCAAGGATTTTGGTGATGTCGGAGGGGACCAACCCATACATAGCCATCTTCTGAGGGTCGAGCCAAATGCGCATTGAATAGTTGGCACCCCAGATGTTCACCTCGCCCACGCCCGGTATACGCGACAGCTGGGGCTCGATGTTGATCTTCATGTAGTTGGTAAGGAAGTTGGAGTCGAATGTGCTGTCGGGGGAGTGCAAGGAGAGCGCTTTAAGCATACTGTTTTGACGTTTGCGGATGGTGACACCCGACTTGACGACTTCGGCGGGAAGAACGCCCTGGGCTGAGGCCACTCGATTCTGCACATTCACCACGGCCATGTCGGGGTCGGCTCCCTGATGGAAGTAGACACTGATGGAGGCTGTGCCGTTGTTGGTTGCCGTGGATGTCATGTACATCATATCCTCAACGCCGTTGATTTGCTCCTCGAGGGGAGTGATTACACTTTTCATCACCGTCTCGGCGTTAGCTCCGGGGTAAGTGGCTGATACACGCACGGTTGGCGGTGCGATTGTGGGGAACTGCTCGATGGCTAGACGGCTAAGCCCAATCAGTCCGATAATCACAATGGATATAGAGAGCATGACCGAGAGGATGGGACGGTCAATGAAAGTTTTAACGTTCATATAGGGAATATATGTGACAAAAGTACCAAAATATTCTCTTATATACGATGTTAAATATATCTAATTTATGGGGCGATTGTGAAGGTGGTGAGTGCTTCTTTGCTAGCTAATGAGAAACGAAAGTGGTGGCCGCGGAGGGTGTGAGCGACCATTGTGAGGCCTATACCTTGGCCACGTGGCTTGGTGGTGAAGAATGGGGTGAAAAGTAGGTAGGACTGCTCGGGAGAGATGCCTTGGCCGTTGTCGGAAATGGTGAGAATCCAGGGGTTGCTGAGGGCAGCGGCCATCCCAGGAAGGGCTGACGCATGAGGACCGTCCAAGGTAAGGGTGACATGGGTGGATCCGGGGCTTTCGGCGGCGTTCTTGACGATGTTGACGAGGGCTTGCTCGAGCATGGGAGCGTCGATGGAGGCTTGGATGTCGTCGGAGGGGAGGGATAGCGAGCCCGGGCGATCGCCTCATCGAGGGTGATGGGGCGACCTCCCGACGCGGGAATCACAACAATTGCTAAAATTAAAGTAAGTAAGAATTTCATTTCACTTGACGGCCGTCGAAAAGGCGGATAATTCGGGATGTGAGGGCTGCTTGCTGCTCGTTGTGGGTGACCATGACGATGGTACGGCCCTCATCGGCATTGAGTTGGTGGAGAAGTTGCATGATCTCCTCGCCCATGTGGGAGTCGAGGTTGCCGGTTGGCTCGTCGGCGAGGATGATCGATGGGTTACCCACGATGGCTCGGGCGATAGCTACACGCTGGCACTGTCCGCCCGACATTTGTGCGGGGTAGTGGCGCATACGATGGCTGAGACCCACGCGGTCGAGTGCCTCTTGTGCCCGCCGTCGTCGTTCCGAGCGGCCCACGCCGCGATAGAGCAGGGGTATCTCCACGTTGTCGATGGCGTTGAGCGACCCCACGAGGTGGAACGACTGGAACACGAAACCCAGGTTCTCGTTGCGGAAGCGGGCGATTCGACGGTCGCTCTCTTTTGAGAAGTCGCGGCCAAGGATTTCAACGGTGCCCGACGAGGGGTTGTCGAGCAAGCCCATGATGTTCAAGAGGGTGGATTTGCCGCAGCCCGAGGGACCCATAATGGAGAGAAATTCGCCTTGGTTGACCGTGAGGTTGATGTCCTGGAGGGCGAGGGTTTCGATGTCGCGGGTGCGGTAAAACTTGGAGATATTTTTGCATGCAGCCTATAAGCCAGGTGACGCAGGTGAGTATCACCGATTCGATAACTAAGGTCGTTGCCAGCCTCCGTGTTGAGGCACCGAACGACTTCATCACACCGGCCTCGCGCTGGCGCCGACGCGTCTGCAGGTAGAGCGTGCCTATCACGCCCAGCACCGCGTTGAGAAGGAAAAACACTGTCAACAGAATGCCGATACGGGCCTCATTGGTCACGCCCATGTCGACGTTAATCTCAGCGGCGATGCGATTGAGCGACTTGGCTTCCTCGACATAGAGGTTGCCTCCCCGAAGTTCGTTGTATATCCAGTGATGGTTGGCTTGGATAAAATCATCGGGGTTGACCTCGTCTTTGAATCTTACCAGTAATCGGCACTTTCGTTGCCATAATCTCAAATATCCGTTCATCATTATATCGAATCCGAGGTAAAGAGGCTCAAATACGGCGATGGTGGTGTTTCTCGTGGGGTGGAGACGAATATCTTTGATCACGGCCACTACGTGAGGGGAAGGGTAATGGCTATCCTCGTTGTGGGGCTGACGCAGGTCGCGCCCCACCACGTCGGATTGTCCAAGAAGGCGTTTGGCCATCGACTCGGTGATTACTCGGTCGAACCAATTGACAGGAAGATTATCCAATTCATCGGCAGTCATACCCTTGGGGTAGAGCACTTGAATCCCGGCCGTTTTGAAGAAGCCCTCGCCTTGAATGTAATAGGCCGATGGAGCGTATATTGAGTCGCCATTCTGGAAATATCGATTGTAGGAGAACCATTTGGTGCCGAGCTGGTTGGAGTAATCGGTAAAAGCCACACTTTCGATCTCAGGGCGTTCTTGCAGGAGGGTTTGAATATTTCGCACGACTTGGAAATAATGAGCGGAGTCGTCAAGTTGGGGGTCGTAGAATCGCCATTCCTTGTCATACTGTTTGATAGTAAAATAAGCAAGTTGTTGGGAGGGGTAACCTACAGGACGCGAGGAGTCGTAAAGTTTTACGATTACAGGGTCGAGGATTACCCACGCGAGGATGGTGAGCACGACCAGTTCGATAGCGAGCCAAACGTTCGCGGCGCGGCGGCTCCACAGATTCTTTAAAGCGTGGCGTATCATCGGCGATCGAAATTTAAGGATTCAACAATGGGGTGACGGAGTGCCCACCAAGCGGGTAGCATGGCCGACACAAGATTGAGGATTACTGCCGCACCCAACGCTATGAGAAACACAACCGGCGAGAACAACATCTCGGGTGTAATCACCGTGGCGAAATTCTCGTTGTTGAAGGTTTCACCTCCGTTGATGGCCAAAATCCAGTCGCTCCATGTCACGATCAAGCACCATGAGAGGGCCAGACCGATGACGGCGCCAAAAATGGTAAGCATTAGGTTCTCGGCCAAGATTTCGCCAAGCAATGCGCGTCGGGTGGCGCCGAAAGATTTGCGTATGCCCATCTCCTCGGCTCGCTCGCTGACGTTACCGCCAACGAGTCCGCTTAGATTCAACGCCGGCACCAACAGCAGGATCATCCCTACGGTAAGGTAGTAGTGCCAGGATGACGGCACTTCAACATCGTCGCTCTCGTAAAAGTTTTTGCGATCAGCAAGCATCTCGGGGTCGAAGGTCATTTCCAAGTGGGTATATGGTTGGCCGAAAACAGTGAATGAATACTCTCCGTTCTCTTGGCTGGTACGCTCAACCCTTGCGGCCACTTCCTTGCGGACCTTCTCGAGGTCGGCACCATCTTTCATAAGCAAATAAGCCTTGTATGAGCCGGCTCCACGACTGTCAATCTCGTCATAGCCGGTAACTGAGGTGAAGGGGATGAACATGTCGCCGTAAGCCTCATGGGTGACGGTGGAGGCGTCCTTCACCACCCCACCGACGTGGTAAACGATTCCTCCCCAAACCAATTGGCAACCCACGGCTTGCTCGGGGGAGCCGAAAAGCTGCCCGGCTAATTCCGTGTTGATTACAGCCACCTTTTCGTGGTTGTCGAATTGAGCCTTGGTGAATGTTTTTCCGGCCACAAATTTGTAGGGAAATACGGTGAAAAATTCTGGGGAGACCGCCTTGGAGATCACAACCTGCAATTCACCGTCGGGCATCTCCACAGCTGAGTTGAAATAGTTGCCGTAAACGATGGCCGTCGCTTCCACCTCGGGGAGTGAGTCGGTCCATTGATAGATGTGGTCATAGCCGATTGCGGAGAGGCCAAGGCGTCCCTCGGTGCGCGCGCCGAGTTGGCTAATGTAGGCCATGCGTGATCGGTTGGTCTCGGGGTAGATGTCCGATAGCCGCGTGTGGTAGACGATGGCGAGAATCATCACCGTAGCCACGGCCATTGCTACGCCTAAGAGGTAGAGCGTGGTCACCAACGGTCGTTGCCGTATCTGCCGCAGGGCTGAGCGTAAAGGGTTGTTCATTTTAGGTTTAGCTTATCTTTTGAGTTGTATTTTTTCATTGAGGAGAGCACAACGCGGTCGCCGGGGTGCAGGCCACCGCGCACCTCGATATTGTCTTGGTCGGCGCCACCGAGATTGACCGAGCGCCTCTCGAGGGCCTTTCCATCTTTCGAGAGCACCCATAAGTCGTATTGTCCCGCCTCGGAGTAGCCCTCGAAGCGGGGTAGGGTGGTGACATCGGTTAGCTCCTCGCGGTGGATGTATATGGAGGCCTTGGCGCCTGGTCGAAGGTTGGTGGTGGCTCGAGGCGAGGGCGCCCCGGGTTCCATCCTCTTGTTGTTGTCGTCGGTGATGGCGATGGTGAAGTTGACTAAGCCGCCGGTGGATTGTGGGGTGACATTGGTGATGACGCCCGGGTAGAGGTGTTTGCCTACTTGGACCGTGGCTCGTCCGCCGGGACGCACCTCCTGGGATGCGGTTTCCGATATTGTGCCGTCGATTCGAAAACGATCCAAATCGGCCACCACGGCCACTTGTGTCCCCTGCGATACGGGTAATCCAGGGGTAGCGTCCAATCGGGTGAGCACACCCGCGGCTGGGGCAAGGATGCGAGCGTCTTCCAAAACACGCACTTGCTGGTCGTGCTGACGTGCAGCGATAGATAGCTCTAATTGGGAGATGCTGGCGCGCATCTGGGATGTTTGACGTTCGTTATCCAATTGGGAGCGGAGCTGGTCACACTCCAAGCAAGCTTTCTTCCAGGCCATCTCCGCCTCGGCCACGCGGTCGCCAGTGCCCGATCCGAGCGAGTCGAGATACCGCTCATTTGCCGCCTCCTTCTTCAGTCGCTCGGCCTCCATCTCTTTCACGCGTATACGCATCTCGAGGTCTTGCAATGCCGTGGCGTTGTCCAATTCTCGCTGTGAAACAGCTAATTGCGACATTCGGCGTGCGTCGTCCAATCGCTCTACCTCGGCTTGTGTGGAGCTAAGGTCGAGAAGTAAGATGGGTTGACCGGCTGCCACTGTATCCCCTGGGTGACAATATAGCTCCACCACGCGGGAGGTGATTGGGGAGGTGACGATTACCTCATAGGCCGGCATCACGGTGCCCGAGGCGGCAAGGGATGTGATGACGTCGCCCCTGCCCACGTCGCCCCAGTCCAGGCGCTCGGCGTCAACCGAGGGGATGCCGGTGGTGATGAGGGCAATCGAGGCGCCAATGACAGCCACGCCGATGGCCGCATAGGCACTCCATCGTTTCAGACGCTCCCGTCGCAACTGTGATTTTGGTATTGGTTTATCCAAAGCTTTTGGTCTTCAGTGTTCAGTTTTCAGTATTCAGTTTCATGAATTAGGGATTGCAATGACTGTGCCAAAAACTTAACTACTTGAAAATTAGCTAATCAGCCTAGAACACAAGTGTCCGCAGCGTACACATCCGTCCGCTATGTAAGTGGCAGAAGTGGTTATAACGAATAATAGTCGAGTTGTCGCACCGACCTTTGCATGCCCGACGCACAACGTTGGTGCAAATTTGGTGCAAATTCCATTAAAGAAAAAGCCAGGCTGTTGATTGTCAACAACTTGGCTTTTATAGAGGGAGCCGCGAGTGGGACTCGAACCCACGACCTTTTCGTTACGAATGAAATGCTCTACCAACTGAGCTATTGCGGCGATGAAATTTAGTTTTTTAGTTTCTAGTTTCTAGTTTCTAGTTTTTCAGTTTCTAGTTTTTTAGTTTCTAGTTTTTTAGTTTCTAGTTTCTAGTTTCTAGTTTTTCAGTTTACAGTTTTCAGTTTACAGTTTTCAGTCTTCAGTCTTCGGGTTTTAGAGTGGAGACCGGGGGCTGAAGGGGTTTCACGGGTGCAAAGGTAGTGATTTTTTCGCGGTTTGCAAGGGATAGGGGCTAAAATTTCACTATCAGGGTCACGGGGCTAGAATTTCACTATCAGCGTGACGGGCCTAAAATTTCACTGACTGGATTGCGAAGGTGAATTTGATCTGGGCGTCGTCGGTCAACAGGCGGCACATTGCGGGGCATTCTACGTAGGGGGCTATGGAGGAGATGTAGAATGAGGTGGAGTAGGATGAGTAGTATTCTATGTCGACGGTGACTGGGGTGAGGGTAAATGTGTAGTCGTCCTCGGTGAGCTGGCGTTCTTGTGATTCGGCGAGCATGGTGGTGAAGTAGTCGCGCATTGTGGAGAAGAGGTAGCGGCGGCTGGAGGAGTCGTAGGCGGCGTAGAATGAGTATTTGTCGTCGGTGACGGAGTTGGAGTTGAAGAATTCGTCTTTTTTGGAGGTGAGTACCATGAGGAGGTTGGGTGGAGGCGCGATGGAGTAGTCGTTGGTGATTTCTTCAACGGGGATTGAGAGTGTAAGGGAGTTGACGACGGTGAGTCGGGTGGCTTTGGAGTTGTAGGCTGTGATGATGTCGTTGATTGGGAATTTAATCTGGACGTCCATTCCTGCGGGTGCTACGAGGAGTTTTTGGCCGGCTTGGGCTCGGGCGATGAGGTCGGGGGACATTGCGTAGGAGATGTCGTTGTTGGTGACGATCTCTGGGGTGACGGAGTAGTAGTTGCCGTCGTATACGTAGGTGGTGTCGGTGCCGGATGTGAGTGTGGAGTCGCGGTGCCAGTATAGGCGCATTGAGTTGGCCTCGATTTTCATGACGCGGCCTGATCCGTAGGAGTTTTTGATGTATAGGCCGGGGAATATTTGGGCGAACGAGGTGGGTGTGGCGTATGACGCGGGGTTTTCGCGGTAGGCTTGGAATAGTTCGCGTCCGAGCTCGACGGGGAGGTCGACGAATACGAATCGGTAGTTGTATTCGCCCATGGAGTCGGGTTCGCCGAGGACGTTGGCGGTGTAGATTTTGGATGCGATGGGGGTGGGGTCGTAGTATCCGGCGGGGTCGAAGTCGGAGTAGATGGGTGAGGGGAGTTGCCGGTTGAGGCGGTATATTTCGAGGCCCATGGGGGCGATTGAGTCGCCGATGTATCCTCCGTTGGGGATGGCGAGCATTAGCTGTAGGGAGTCGATCATGTCGGGGGTGATGCCGGTGGTGTCGATTGTGTTGGCCGACATGTATTGGGTGACGATTTCTGAGGAGAATTGTCCGAATCCGGTGGCGTTGATTGCTCCGAGTAGTTGCATTGTTGTGCGTGATTGTACTCGGGGGTTGTCGACTGTTTGGCCGGTGATGGTGAAGGATGAGTCGATGATGATTTCGATCTCGTTTTGGACGATTGACGATCCCACATCTTCGTCGTGGTCGCAGGCTACGAGGGCGGTGAGGGTGGTAGCGGCGGCGATCAGCGCGGGGAGGATACGCATTTTCATTTCGGGTGGTGGGTAAGCTTTATTTGTGATGGGCCGGGGGGGGTGGAGGGAGGTGGCGGCTTAGAGGGTTTCGTAGAAGTCTCGGAGTGCTTTTGGGAGGAGGGCGTCGTCGCCGGGGTAGGGGAGGAATGGTTTTCCTTTTTCCTGGGCGTAGGCGATTAGCTCTGGGTCGGCGTCGGGGGTTTCCTGGGCGATTCCGTCGGCGTAGTCGATGGCGATTTTGCTGAGGGTGATGTAGTCGACGGGGTCGGCGCCGAGTGTCGCGAGGTCGTCCTGGGTGAATCGGTCCATGCGTAGTTTTTCTACCATACGTGGGTCGAGTGTTCCTTGCAGGGGGTCGTCACCGAGGGCGAAGACGATTTTGGAGGATCGGAATGAGGGGTCGTCGTGGAACATTGTTTTTAGGTACAGTGGCACGAGTGATGTGAGCCAACCTGAGCAGTGGACGACGGCGGGCTCCCAGCGTAGTTTTTTGACGGTCTCGACGACTCCGCGGACGAAGAATATCATTCTTTCGTCGTTGTCCTCGGGGGATAGGCGTGTCTCGAGGTCGCTGGCTCCGTGGCGCTGGAAGTAGTCGTCGTTGTCGATGAAGTATACTTGCATGCGTGAGGGCTGGAGGGTGGCGACTTTGATGATGAGGGGGTGGTCGGTGTCGTCGATGATGAGGTTCATGCCTGAGAGGCGTATCACCTCGTGGAGCTGGTTGCGGCGCTCGTTGATGCAGCCGTATTTGGGCATGAATGTGCGCACCTCGAAGCCTTGTTCTTGGATTCCGACGGGGATTTTCTGGCCTCGTGTGGCTTGAGGCGTGGCTGGGAGGTAGGGGATGATTTCCTGGGCTACGTAAAGTACTTTGTTGTTGTCCATTAATGGCTCTGTGATAGATTTTATGCGCAAAGTTAGCGAAAATTTTTGGATTTTCGGGCGTGGGCGTTTGTTTTTTCGTATATTCGCGGGTAATTTACCGCAAAATTGGTTTAGTTTTAATGTTATGGTACAACGTTTAACATCTTTATTAATATTGGCCGTGGTGGCGATGGTGTCGGCAGTGGCGCAGAATCCCGTGAAGTGGCGCGCTACGGCTCGCATGACTGATGATAGTCATGGTGTGTTGACGATCAAGGCTGTGATGGAGCCTGGGTGGCATGTTTATTCGACGAAGTTGCCTGAGGATGGTCCGCAGCCTACGGTGATCAAGCTTGGGGAGAGCAAGGGGGTGAAGATTGACATGCCGTTGCGTGTGTCGAAGTCGCCTATCGAGAAGGATGACGCGTTGATGGGGATGCGTTTGTCGTATTGGGAGGATGAGGTGACGTTTTCGACGACGTTTACGTTGACTGTTCCGCGTGAGGAGGCTCGCGTGGCGGGCTCGGTGACGTTCATGGCTTGCGACGATCAGTCGTGTATGCCGCCGAAGACTGTGGAGATCTCGTCGGCTGTGCTGCCCAAGAAGTAGCTTGATCTGTTAAAGGAGGAAAGGATCAAAGGATTAAAGCTGGATAAAGGATATGAAAAATGCCCCGGGAGGAATCCTGGGGCTTTTTGTGGTAGCGGGACCGAGAATTGAACTCGGGACCTCCGGGTTATGAATCCGACGCTCTAACCAACTGAGCTATCCCGCCATCTTGGTGGCATTGCGGGTGCAAAGGTAATGTTTTTTTCGCAATCCACCAAAATTCCGTGGTGAAAGTTTTTCCAGTTTTTCAGTTTTTAGTTTCTTGTTTCTAGTTAAATGCTTGGTTGATGGGTGGTTAATGGTCTCAAGGGTAAAGGCTATTGTCTAGAACCCAAAACCAGAACCTAGAACCTAGAAACCAGAAACCAGAAACTCTCAACTTAGAACTTGGCATTGCGCATGTCGCCGGTCTCGTTGAAGGCGTTGTGGAATGCGAATGCTTTTTCGAGGGAGTGGGGTGTCTGGCCGCCTTTGCCGAGGCGGAGGTAGTCGTTGAGGAGCTCGCGGTACATGGGGTGAGCGCAGTTGTCGATGATGCGACGGGCGCGCTCCACGGGGTCGAGACCGCGCAGGTCGGCGATGCCTTGGTCGGTGATGATGACGTCAACCGAGTGCTCGGAGTGGTCGGCGTGGGCCACCATGGGGACGATGTTGGAGATGGCGCCGCCCTTGGTGATGGAGGGGCAGGAGAAGATGGAGATGTAGGCGTTGCGGGTGAAGTCGCCTGAGCCGCCGATGCCGTTCATCATCTTGGTGCCGAGGACGTGGGTGGAGTTGACGCCGCCGAAGATGTCGGCCTCGAGGGCTGTGTTCATGGCGATGACGCCTATGCGGCGGATTACCTCGGGGTTGTTGGAGATCTCGGCAGGTCGCATGAGGATTTTGGAGGCTACGTCCTTGAGCTGGGGGAAGAGCTTGATCTCGGTTTCGTCGCTGAAGGTCATGGAGCAGGTTGATGCGAATGTGCATTTGCCTTTTTTGATAAGCTCGAGCACGGCGTCCTGGATTACCTCGGTGTACATCATGAAGGGGGGGATTTCCTTGCTTTCGCCCAGGTCGTAGAGGACGGCGTTGGCGACGTTGCCCACGCCCGACTGGAGGGGGAGGAATTCTTTGGGGATGCCTCCGCGGCGGTATTCGTGGAGGAGGAAGCTTACGACGTTGGAACCGATTTGCTTGGAGACTTCGTCGGGGGCTGTGAATGATTTCACGCCGTCGTAGAAGCTGGTCTTGACGATGCCGGCTACTTTGTTGGGGTCGATTTTGAGCACGGGGGAGCCGATGCGGTCGTTGGCTTTATAGATGGGTATCTCGCGGCGATACGGGGGGTCGTCGGGGAGGTAGATGTCGTGCATGCCGTGGAGGGAGGTGGGGAGCTTGTCGTTGACCTCGATGAGGATTTTCTTGGCGAGCTTGACGTAGGTGGGGGCGTTTCCGAGGCCAGTGCCGAGGATTACCTCTCCGTCGGGGGTGACGTCGGCGGCTTCGATGATAGCCCAGTCGATGGGGCCGAAGAATCCGTAGCGCACCTCCTGGGCCATGTCGCTCAGGTGACGGTCGTTGTAGTGGGTGTCGTGGGAGTTGATGCGTTTGCGCAGGTCGGGCACGTTCTGGTAGGGCGCGCGGCGGTTGATGGCGTTGGCTCGGGAGAGGGCGCCGTCGCAGTGGTCGGAGGTGGAGGCTCCGGTGTAGAGGTTGATTTTGAAGGGGCGTCCCTCGGCGTGCTCGCGCTCGGCGCGGTGGGCGATCTCCTCGGGGATAGCTTTAGGCACACCCGGGGCGGTGAAGCCTGACAGGCCGATCGAGTCACCGTCGTTGATCATTGCGGCAGCTTCGGCCGCGGTGATATAGTTGTAAGCCATAAGGAGTGATGATGATTTTTGGTATATTCGTTTTTCGATTTTACGGTTTTTGAGTAATTTTGCGCGAATTTACGCAATAAATCACTCTAATAAAAATTTTCAGCGCGCAAAAAATCGCGATATGCGCGTCAAGGGTTTCACCTTGTATAAAATATGGAGACAAACGACCGCAAATTATATATAGAGACTTACGGCTGCCAGATGAACGTGGCCGACAGTGAGGTGGTGGCCTCGGTGATGGGAATGGCCGGATACGGGCTTTGTGACACGGCTGAGGAGGCCGACGCGGTGTTGCTTAACACTTGCTCGATACGCGACAATGCCGAGCAGCGTGTGGTGAGCCGCCTGCAGTATCTCAATTCGTTGAAAAGGAAGCGTCCGGGGTTGATTTTGGGCGTGATCGGCTGCATGGCCGAGAGGGTGAAGGATGAGCTTGTGGAAAAATACGGTGTCGACCTGGTGGCGGGGCCCGACAGCTACTTGGATCTTCCCAATCTGTTTGCCTCGGCCGAGGCGGGGGAGAAGGCTGTTAATGTGGAGCTGAGCACCACCGAGACTTATCGCGACGTGATACCGAGCCGTATCTCCAAGGGCAACGTTAGCGGGTTTATCTCTATAATGCGCGGGTGTAACAATTTCTGTTCGTATTGCATCGTGCCTTACACTCGTGGGCGTGAGCGTAGCCGCGACCCGCAGAGCGTGCTTGCCGAGCTTGAGGATTTGCGTAAGCGCGGTTTCAAGGAGGCCACGTTGCTCGGGCAGAATGTCAACTCGTATCATCACGTGGGGGAGGATGGCCGGGTGACGGATTTCGCCGACCTGCTGTCGCTGGTGGCCGAGGCGGCTCCCGGGATGAGGATACGGTTCACAACGTCGCATCCCAAGGATATGACCGACCGGATTATCGAGACTGTCGCGCGTCACGGAAACGTGTGCAAGCATATCCACTTGCCTGTGCAGAGCGGGTCCAACTCGGTGCTGAAGGCGATGAATCGCAAGTATACCCGGGAGTGGTATCTCGACCGTGTGGCGGCAATCCGTCGCATAATCCCCGATTGCGGTATCACCACCGACTTGTTCACGGGCTTCCACGGGGAGACGGAGGAGGATTTCCAGCTGACGTTGCAGTTGATGGAGGAGGTAGGGTTTGACGCGGCGTTCATGTTCAAGTACTCGGAGCGACCGGGGACGCTGGCGGCGCGCACTATGCCCGATAATGTGCCTGAGGAGGTGAAGATCGACCGACTTAACCGTATGATCGCGTTGCAGAATCGTTTGTCGCTGAAGAGCAATCTTCGGGAGCAGGGGCGTGAGGTGGAGGTGTTGATTGAGGGTCCGGCCAAGCGTAGCCGCGAGCAGGTGATTGGGCGCACCGAGCAGAACAAGGCCGTGATTCTTCCTCGCTTGGGTTACCGCGTAGGCGACCGCGTGGTTGTTAAAATCGCCTCCGCCACCTCAGCGACCCTCTTCGCGGAATAATAAATTCAACTTTCTCAAGTTTTGAAACCACGAATTCACACTAATGAACACCAACAAATTAACAGGACTCTTAATAATTTTTAGAGAGCTTACGCTCCTTAATTAACACTAATTCCTGTAGGGGGTATGGTATCGAGATTCGTGTTAATTCTTTGCGTAGCAAAGCAAAATTAATGAAAGAAAATATAGTTAAAGGATTGAATTAGTGAGAATTAGTGAGAATTAGTGGTTCCTTGGATCACTTGGAAACTTAAATAATAATCTATTGGATGATTGGCGCAGAGACGCTATTTGGTCCAATTTCTGCTGCCGCGAGAAGGGATGCAATGACATGATTTGGACCTCCCGTTGAGCAGCCATGCTGTTCCGCCGGTGAAAATCGTTGGTATAAAATCCTGTTTGAAATGAATTGCTCTGCATAAGTATCTAAAAGGTCAAGTCCTTCAGCCGTAAATCCGTCTGAAATAATACGAGATATTGACAGCCAAAATTCTTGATTGTTCATTTATGTAAAATTTAACAATGAGGTTTCAGTGGGTGTTGTGCAAAGATAGGAATTTGTTTGAGAAATTCCAAATAATTGCGGGGAAGAGGAAAAAGGTGTAACTTCGCGGGGATGAATTTCACTTATGAGAGCTGAATGGTAACGGTAGCAGATGATTTTGATTTGAGCGGGTGCAACACGATGGCGATGGCTGTCGGGTGCAGGCGCTTTATAGAATACGATAAGAAGGAGGATATACCGCTGATTTTGAGGGAGATTGGCCCCAAAGAGCCGTGGATCAATATCGGAGGCGGTAGTAATCTTCTTTTCACGAGGGATTTTGAGGGGACGGTGTTGCATAGCCGTATCCTCGGGCGAGAGGTCACAGGCCAGAGCGGTGAGGAGATTGGCTTGCGTGTGGGCGCTGGCGAGACGCTTGACGAGGTGGTCCAATGGGCTTGCGAGCGGGGCTGGAGCGGGTTGGAGAACTTGTCGCTGATTCCCGGTGAGATGGGAGCGGCCGCGGTGCAGAATGTGGGTGCTTACGGCACGGAAATCAAGGACGTTATCGCCTCGGTGGAGGCTTACGACACCCAAAACGGGGAATTTGTTACTATCCCCGTTGAGGATTGTGGTTACGGCTATCGGCAGTCGCGTTTTAAGCGGGAGCGTGGGCGATTCATTATCCACGCCGTGAATATCAGCTTGTCGAAGCGGTTCACGCCTAATTTGGGCTATCCTGGGCTGAGAGATCTCCAAGGTATCAACACGCCGATGGACGTTCGCAATGCGGTTATGGCGTTGCGCGACAGCAAGTTGCCCCGACCCGAAGAGGTGCCGAGCGCGGGGTCGTTTTTTATGAATCCGGTGATCGCGGCCGAGCGGTTCGCTGGGTTGCAGGCCAAGTATCCCTCGGTGCCACATTATAAGATGGATGACGGTGGGGTGAAGGTGCCGGCGGCGTGGTTGATTGACCAGTCGGGGCTGAAGGGTGCCAGAGTGGGCGGAGCCAAGGTGTGGGAGCGTCAGCCGTTGGTTATCACCAATCCCGAGCGCCGGGCAACCCCCGGGGATGTTTTGGCGTTAGAGAAGAGGATAGTGGAGGCTGTGCGGGAGCGTTTCGGCATCACGCTGCATCCCGAGGTGGAGCATATTGGAATCGGCCCCCAAACCCCCGAAACGGGGGCTTCTAGATGGCTCCGTTAATCCTTTCCTCCTTTCCTCCTTTAAAGATTTAACGCTTTAATGCTTTAAACTTTTGACTTTTGACTTTTGACTTTTCACTTTTCACTTTTGACTTTTCACTTTTGACTTTTTGCGAAGCAAATGAGTACATATATAATTGAGGGGGGGCGGCAGTTGCACGGGTCGATTGAGCCCCAAGGAGCCAAGAACGAGGCATTGCAGGTGATCAGCGCAACGCTGTTGACCAGCCAGCCTGTGACCATTTCCAACGTCCCCGATATCCTTGACGTGCGCAATCTTATCTCCCTGTTAGAGAGGATGAGGGTGAAGGTGTCGAGGCTGAATCACACCACCTATCGCTTCCAGGCCGATGACGTGGACACCGATTATATAATGTCGCCCGATTTCGTGAGGCGGTGCGCGGGTTTGCGAGGCTCGGTGCTGGTTGTGGGGCCGTTGTTGATGCGCTTCGGCAAGGCGTGTTTTGCCAAGCCAGGGGGTGACAAGATTGGTCGCCGCAAGGTTGACACCCATATCACGGGCTTGCAGAAATTGGGAGCCAAAATCCAGTACGACGACGCGTTGCAAGCTTATCGCCTCGAGAGCGACGGGCCATTGAAGGGGTGCTACATGCTCTTGGATGAGGCTTCGGTGACCGGTACGGCCAACCTTGTGATGGCAGCGGCCTTGGCCGAGGGGGAGACTACAATCTACAATGCCGCTTGCGAGCCTTATGTGCAGCAGCTTTGCCGTATGCTCCAGCAGATGGGAGTGGAAATCAAGGGATTGGCTTCCAATCTGTTGACAATCCATGGGCGCAAGGATCTTGGTGGGGCCAACCATCGCATTCTCCCCGATATGATCGAGGCGGGGTCGTTCATAGGCATGGCCGCGTTGACCCGTAGCGAGCTGACCATCAAGAATGTGTCGTGGGACAACCTTGGTATTATTCCGCAATCGTTTGAGCGTCTGGGGATTAACCTTGAGCGCCGAGGCGACGATATCTTTGTGCCGGCGCAGAAGACGTATCCCATCGTGCCCAATCTCAACGGCTCTATCCCCACGATTGCCGACGCCCCTTGGCCGGGATTGACGCCCGACTTGCTATCAGTGATGCTGGTGACGGCCACGCAGTGCGACGGCTCGGTGTTGATCCACCAGAAGATGTTTGAGAGCCGATTGTTCTTCGTCGACCACCTGATAGAGATGGGAGCGCAGATCATGCTATGCGACCCCCACCGCGCGGTGGTGATAGGGCTGAATCACCGAGTGCCGTTGCGGGCCAACCGCATGCCTTCGCCCGACATCCGCGCCGGTATCGCCATGTTGATCGCCGCCATGAGCGCCCGTGGCACCTCGCGCATCGACGGTATCGACCAGATTGACCGCGGCTACGAGGCCATTGACACCCGCTTGAACGCCCTTGGCGCCTCCATCCACCGAGAATAATCCACGCTTTTGAGCAAAAATTGCACGGAAAGTGTTATCTTTGTGGGAGATTACGAAACGATGAAAGATCAAGTAATAAGCAAAGAGACTACCGAGCGCGCCGTGCTTGTGGGCTTGGTGACCCCTCAGCAGGGTGAGGCCAAGGTGAAGGAGTACCTCGATGAGTTGGCGTTTCTGGCCGACACGGCGGGGGCTGTGACCGTGGCGCGTTTTACCCAAAAAGCCGACAACCCCAATCCCCGCACATTCGTGGGCAAGGGTAAGTTGCAGGAGATAAAGGAGTACGTGGAGAAGAACGACATAGGCATGGTGATTTTCGACGACGACCTCACAACCAAGCAGGTGAGCAACATCGAGCGGGAATTGCAGGTGAAAATCCTCGACCGCACAAGCCTGATTCTCGACATCTTCGCCAAGCGAGCCCAGACGGCCACGGCCAAGACGCAGGTGGAGCTGGCGCAGTACCAGTACCTGTTGCCCCGGTTGACGCGAATGTGGACCCACTTGGAGCGACAGCGAGGCGGCATAGGCATGCGTGGCCCGGGCGAGACGCAGATTGAGACCGACCGCCGTATCATCCTCGACCGCATCTCCCGCCTGAAGGAGGAGCTGAAGAATATCGACCGCCAAAAATCCATCCAACGCAAGAATCGCGGCAAGCTCACCCGAGTGGCTCTTGTGGGCTACACCAACGCCGGCAAGTCGACGCTGATGAACTTGCTGAGCAAGAGCGATGTATTTGCCGAGAACAAGCTGTTTGCCACCCTCGACACCACCGTGCGCAAGGTGATTATCGACAACCTGCCGTTCCTGTTGACCGACACCGTCGGGTTCATCCGCAAGCTGCCTACCCACTTGGTTGACTCGTTCAAGTCGACCCTCGACGAGGTGCGCGACGCCGATATCCTAGTGCATGTAGTCGACATCAGCCACCCCCAATGGGAGGAGCAGATCGAGGTGGTGAACCGCACCCTTGCCGACATCTGCAAGGCCGATGGAGAGCAGGGAAAGCCTATGATAATGGTTTTCAACAAGATAGACGCATTCTCCTACGTGCCTAAGGATGAGGACGACCTCACTCCCCGCACCCGCGAGAACATCCCCTTGGAGGAGTTGCAGGACTCGTGGATGAGCCGCTTGGGGGACGATTGCGTGTTCATCTCCGCCAAGAAGCAAGTGAATATCGAGGAGCTGAAGCAGAAGCTCTACGAGAAAGCCAAGGAGGTACACTTGACGCGCTTCCCCTACAACGATTTCCTGTTCCAAAAATACGACGAGGACAATGGCGACCAACCAATCAACTGATATTCACCAGGATAATGCCACCAAGGCGCCACGGTGCCCCGCAGGTCACTGCGGGGAGCAAAAGATGTCGTGGGAGAGGCTGATCTGCGACAAGCGATTCGGCCTGGAGCATTACCACAACCAGCGACCGGGCGTGCGCAGCGATTTCACCCGCGATTACGACCGCCTGGTGTTCTCCTCCCCCTTTCGCCGCTTGCAGAACAAGACGCAAGTGTTCCCTCTGCCAGGCTCCATCTTCGTGCATAACCGCTTGACCCACAGCTTGGAAGTGTCGTGCGTAGGCCGCTCGTTGGCTGGCGAGGTAGCCCAGTCGTTGCTTAAGAAATATGCCGGGGAGCCGTGGGTGGAGTCGCTCTACGCCATTGGCGAGATTGTGGCCGCCGCGTGCCTGGCCCACGACCTTGGCAACCCGCCGTTCGGCCATTCGGGCGAGAAGGCCATCTCCACTTTCTTCTCGGAGGGCGACGGGGCCGTGCTGCAAAGCCAATTGACCACCGAGCAGTGGAACGACCTGATACATTTCGAGGGGAACGCCAACGCTTTCCGCCTGTTGACCCACCAATTCAAGGGACGCCGCCCGGGAGGGTTCGCCATGACCTACTCCACGCTCGCCTCCATCGTCAAGTACCCCTTTGAGTCGTCATTGGCCAAGGATGCCAACAAATTCGGCTTCTTCACCTCGGAAAAGGACACGTTTCTCTCTGTGGCTCAGGAGCTTGGCATGATACCACGGGAGAACGAGAAGGGGGCTGTGAGCTACTGCCGCCACCCGCTGGTTTACATCGTTGAGGCCGCCGACGACATCTGCTACGAGGTGATGGACTTGGAGGATGCCCACAAGCTGAAAATCCTCCCCACGCCCACCGTTATGGAGCTGTTCCTCAACTACTTGTCGCCCGAGCGTCAGGAGCGGGCCAAGGCCGTGATGGCCGAGCTTGACGACCCCAACGAACGTATCGGCTACCTGCGCGCCACCGTGATCGGGGTGCTGGTTCACCGTTGCGCCGAGGCGTTTGTGGAGCATGAGGAGGAGATACTTCGCGGCGAGTTTAAAGGCCCGTTGCTCAAGCATATACCCGAGCTGGAGCGCAAGGCTTACGAGCGCTGCAACGACATCTCGTGGGCGCACATCTACGCGGCGTCGGACGTTGTGGACATCGAGCTGGCCGGCAACCGCATCATCACCTTCCTGATGGGCAAACTGATACACGCCGTGAGGTTCCCCACGTTGAATTACTCCCGGTTGTTGCTGTCAAAGGTGCCACAGCAGTACGACGTGCACGCCCCCACGCTGTTTGGCAAGATACAGGCCGTGCTCGACCATATCTCGGGCATGACCGACGTCTACGCCCTCGACCTCTATCGCAAACTTAACGGAATGAGTCTGCCCGCCGTATGACACGATATAAACTGTTGATAATCGCCATTTTATGCGCTTTGGGCGTGTCGGCCGCCTATAAGGTGGAGGATATACCCAACGTGCATCTACAGGAGCGCACCCGCTATGTATCCAATCCCGACGGCGTGCTATCCCAAGCCGCACAAACTCAAGTGGATAGCATAATCGCGGGTATATGGAGGAACACCTCGGCCGAGGTTACCGCGGTGGTAATCAACGACTTTGATGGCGACGATATCGACACGTTCGCCACCAAGCTGTTCGAGGCCTGGGGAATTGGCAAAAGCGACAACAGCAACGGAATGCTCATCCTCGTGGCCAAAGACCGCCGCAAAGCCGTGATACGCACGGGCTACGGCCTCGAGGGGGTGATGCCCGACATTACCTGTGGCCGTATCCTGCGCAACACCATGTTCCCCCGATTCAAGGAGGGAGATTACGACCAAGGGGTAATTGCCGCAGTATCAACCGTTTCCGAGGTGCTTAACAACCCCGATAACGTCGATGAAATCCTTTCCAAGCAGCAAAACGACGCCCGGGCCAATGCCGAGGGCGGCGACGACTCGCTGTTCTACGTCTATCTGGTGTTGTGTGGCGTGCTGGCGTTGATAATGCTGGGAATGTACGTCGAGAAAGTGGTCGCATCCCGCCGATTGAGCGATTTCGAGCGATACAACGCCTTGGAGGGGCTGAAACAGCCCGCGTTGTTCTGCTCGTTCCTCGGTCTGGGCTTGCCGCTAATCGCCTATATACCGATTGTGCTGACAATGAAGCGTTTGCGCAACAAGAAGCACGTTTGCGCCAACTGCGGCACCCGCATGGAGCGACTTGACGAGGCCACCGACAATCTCTACCTCACGCCCGCGCAGGACAAGGAGGAGCAGCTCAACTCGGTTGACTACGACGTGTGGCTATGCCCCAATTGCAACGCCACCGACATCCTCCCTTACGTCAACAAGCAATCGAGCTACACCGTGTGCGACAAATGCGGGGCCCGGGCTTGCACCCTCACCGGCAACCGCACGGTGGTTCCCGCCACCACGGCTCATCCCGGGGTAGGGGAGCGCACCCATCAGTGCCTGAATTGCCACAACAAGAACGTCACCCGCTACACGATTCCAAAGCTGGCCGCACCCGTGGTGATCATGGGACCAGGCGGGCGCGGCGGTGGCTTCGGCGGGGGTGGAGGCTTCTCAGGTGGCTCCTTCGGTGGCGGCTTCACAGGCGGTGGCGGAGCCTCCGGTGGCTGGTAAGTAATGAGGTAGTTAGAGAGTATTTAATGATTAATTTGTGGGGAAGAACGGCGGATACATCCCTTAGCGTAAGAAATAAGGTATCCCAAAGGACGGTTTCTACAAGAGTTTCTACGTATGAAATCCACGTCGGCTACAACATATAAAACTTGGCGTGCTCGAGTTACGGCTACATTAAGGAGATTGGCAGCGTCCCGATCAATCCATCTGATTTTATAGAGTGGAGAGCCTTTTGATACCACTGTTGTAAGAATCATCACATCCTTTTCATCTCCTTGGTAACGATGTACGGTGTCGCATATCACACGCTCTTTTAGGGATAAGGGTATACGGCTGTTAATATAATTTGTTTGGTCTCTGAATGGAGAAACAATTCCAATAGACAAATTAGGGTAAGCGTAGGCTAAGTCACAAGCAATTTGTAAACTTTTTTCGGCTTCTTCAGGATTTAAATTCTCCTCTGGACGAGGTTGATGTCCTTTAACATCAATTAGTTTTAACCCTGGTTCGGGATTAGCCATGAAACTAATGTCGGTTTTAACCTTTAATGGACGGCCAAAACGTTGTTGATAGAAAAAGGAATTGGAATAGCCGAAAATATCGGGATGACATCGATAGTGGTTTTCAATTATCAAGGGCTGATTGTTGATTTCGCTTTTTGCTAAAATCTTAACGCTATAATCCCACAATGAATCCTTTACATAAGAAAAATCCATCGTATCAGTTAGATTATAATGGTCCTTTATGGCTAGCTCTTCACTAAGTGAGATGGAAGGGATGTGAGGTAATTGAAGAGGGTCGCCGATAATTATCACTTTCTTAGCCCGAAAGATTAAAGGAATGGCCGACACGATGTCGCATTGTGAGGCTTCATCGATAATCAAGGTGTCAAAAATCTCGGAATCAAATTTAAGACAATTTTTAGCTGACAGGCTTGTTAAGGCTACTCCACAAATAAATGATTGTAATGATTCGGTAGCTTTAAGGAAATCGTATTGTGATATGGCCTTGCCGTCTATCCGTGCCTCAAGACATGAAATGTAATTGGAGATGGATTTTTTAAAGTTGTCCAATTCATGCCAGCGTGATTTTATAGATTGCAGTAGAATGGAATTAGACAGGCTGTCTAAACGCTTTTGGACTGTGTCTATAGCGTTTTGGAGTTGGTAAATGTGTTTTTCAATTCGCTCAGCCTCTTCGTTATTTGCATCCATTGCCGATTGTAAGCTGGAAAACTTTTTGTCCAACTGCTTCATACGCTTATAGTGTATGACTTCCAGTAGTTGCTTTTTGTCAACTGCTTTGCTCGCTGAATCGAGAGTCAAAATGATCGAGCGATAGAAAAGCCATAAATCCATTGGCTTTGAAAATTGAGGGGTAGAAAGGTCCCTATTAAGTTCTTTGAACCAGACCGCTATACTCTCGTAAAAATGTATCGCCTTCTCAAGATCTTTTTGGAAGTGTAAAAATTTAATGAAAAAATAAAATGTGCTATCGTATTTACCTAATTCTCGCTGCAAACGAATGGCCCGATGCAGCGCTGTCGTCAAACTCTCCTTCGATGGACATTCTTGAGATAACAACCAAACGTTATGTTGTAATGAGTGTTCCAATTGGTCCTGAAATTTTTCATTGATCTTTTCAAGTTGTTCTTTGAGGGTAGATACAGCAATTTTTAATTTCCCCTTTTGGAAGGTCACAACTTTTAATTTATTTTGTTCCGACTCCAATTGGGAGTTTAGTTTAATGAGCTGGTTCTTCTCTTTGCGGTAATCATATTTGTTGATGGTTTTAAGGAAATTGTCCACTTGGGTTAGCATATTTTTCAAAGATGGAATAGTTTGAGCTGCAATTACATCTTTAGATCCAAGCCGAAAAAGAGATCCAATGCCATCGATTGAATCAAATCGTTGTTTAACGTTGTCAACGGCTTTATTATTTTTGCTGGCAATCAACACTTTCTCGCCGCGAATTATAGCATTGGCCAATATGTTTAGGATGACTTGAGTCTTCCCTGTACCAGGTGCGCCAGTAATCACCGTGAGAGGATGAGTGAGTGCTGCGCTAATTATTTCTGACTGGCTTTTATCCAAAGAAGTGACCTTTAGAATATAAGGGTTACCCTTCCCGCTATTAGTAAGTTTGTCAAGTCCTAGGAATGCTGACATGACCGTGCCAAATCGAATATTGCCGATTTTAATACGATCTAACTCAGTTTCTAATAGGGATAAAGAAATGTTTTGATTGCATAAACCTATTTGGATATTCGGTTCGATAAGATATGCTCTATCCAACACTTCCCACACTATATCTTGCAAACTTTCGATGGTAGAATTGTTCACCATCCTCTTAGATATTAGTTGCTTGTCGTCTCCCGACAGAAATACAGCATCCCTTTCAAATGTTGCGAAATCGAGATCTCCAAGGTTTAACTCGATTTCCCCTTTCTCGAGAATATCAGGCAATAGCGCTTCGAAATTGATTGTTTTGCCTAAAAAGGCTTTAGAGTGTCCTTGAATGTTGAGACACAACCCCAAATATAGGTCTCTAGGGTATTTAGCCCTAGAGTTCGTTAATAAGGATTGTTTTAAAGCGGGATAATCACTCACTCTCATAGTAAATGAGTCACTTAATTTCTTTATTGGTAAAGGCAAAGAATGTAAAATCTCAATTGATTGAGATTTTTTGCGTTCCGCTTGAACGATGGTCTTAAAATACCCCATCATTTTAGAGAATGGCTCCTCAGGCACAGGGGTTGAATCTAAGATAGATCGTACAAGGGTAGAAAGTTGTTCTATGACCATTGCTATTATAGAGGGAAAAATAGATGTTGGGCAATCAAGGAGGTGATAGGGTCAAAAACTTCTCATAATGCATCAATCGGTTTTTCTAAGCCTTAAACATGGGCTTAGATTCCTCTTGCGGCCCTAATTCTTAATATTGTGCAAAATTACAATTAGATTGGAAATGTGTTCGCTTAAACATAGAATTTAACATTAATTTGTTCTTTAGTAAACCTCGGCTGGCGTAGCCTGCACGAGCTAGCGGATGAGGCGTGGCTAGGAGTATTAAGGATATTTGAAAAACCCAAGCGAAGAGAGGGTGCCGCAAGGCCGTTTGTGAATGACGACAACCTCAGATTACGTATAAGCTTTTTCTCATGCGGATTACTTATCGATAAAAATCCGCGTAGTAGGGATTTCCCCATCCGTTGTTCACGATTGGCCTTCCTGCTCCCTCGCTACGCTCGCAATCGCTCAAATACATCGGTTGTCGACACCCATGCTCTTCCCCCCACCTTGCGCAGGCTTCGCCTGCGCAAGGTGGGGGGCCACTGTCCCGGCCTGGCTCCCCCCAGACCCGTCGACGACACCTCCTCTCGGGACACCTGCAAAAACCTGTGTTTTATGGGATATACACTGAGAGGGTGGTCG